>NZ_CACWPP010000079.1 GCF_902762735.1 uncultured Ruminococcus sp. | reverse complement strand
AAAAGCGCTTTTTTACGCTTTCTTCATCTATCCCGTCACGCTGCGTGACTCTTTTCAGCCGCAGACTTTCATCTGCCGTTACCGATACTATCACATCACATTTGCTGTCAGCACCCGCTTCAAACAGCGTGGGCGCATCCAGCAGTATGAAGTCACAGCACAGGCTCAGTTCATTTATTTTTTCGTCTATCAGCGCGTTTATGTATCTGAATATGATACTGTTCAGCAGGCCGAGCTTTTCTCTGTCAGCAAAAACTATCTGCCCCATCGTGCGCCTGTCAAGCACGAACTCTTCATCAAAGCATTCGGGAAAATAACCTGCAAGTTCTTTATTGCATTCACTGCCCGCTTCTGTGACTTCCCGCGCCACATGGTCACAGTTTATCACGCCGAAGCCCTCGCGTTCAAACACTGCCGAGATAAGTGTCTTGCCCGCACCGCTCTGCCCCGTCAGCCCCACTACCGTACTCATGGCACTATCACCCGAAAAGCCGCCGCTCTCAGCAGTCGGTTATATACTGCAAGTCCGACACCTGTTTTATTGGGGCATCTTGCGTAGACTTTCTTTGCGCCCATCTCGTCAAGTTCTCTCAGCGCATCGAAAAGGCGCTGTGCCTGTTCTTCATCGTTTTTTCCCAGGACCAGCAGGCGGTTTTTGAGACCCGCCGCATCGCTTTCATCAAACACCATAAGCACATCATCAGCCGATGCGTTCTTCACGCAGAAATCATTGAATTCGCCGCTGTTTCCGCAGACTATGCTCACCTCAGCCTTAGGCGCATAATGCTTGTATTTCATGCCGGGACTTCTTACGCGGGCATTCTCGTCAAGCATTTCCAGCACGCCCTTGTCTATCAGCACATTTTCGGTCACTTCACGCAGATCCTCCGCAGATACGAAACCGGGTCTCAAAAGCCTTATCCCGTCACCCTCAAAGGATATGACGGTGCTTTCCACCCCGACACCGCATGCGCCGCCGTCGATTATCGCGGGTATCCTGCCGTTCATGTCATTTAACACATGGCGGGCAGTGGTGGGGGATGGGCTTCCCGAAAGATTTGCAGACGGTGCGGCTATGGGACAGCCGCATTCTCTGATAAAAGCCCTTGCGGTATTGTTTGAGGGCATGCGTATGCCTACCGTATCCAGTCCGCCGCTGGTCACCAACGGTATCTTGTCCGACTTTGGCATTATCATAGTCAGCGGTCCTGGACAGAATAGTTCTGCGCACTTTCGTGCAAGCGCAGGTATCTCTGTCACAAGGGGAGCTATTTCCTCAAAACTGCTGACATGGACTATCAGCGGATTGTCGGCAGGTCTGCCCTTTGCGGCGAATATCTTTCGCACTGCATTTTCGTCAAACGCATTTGCCGCCAGTCCGTAGACTGTTTCGGTGGGCATTCCCACGACTTCGCCCGTGCGTATCAGTTCTGCCGCCTTTTTTATTGAGTTCTCGCTGTTATCTAACAACTTTGTTTCAAACATATCTGCGCCTTCTTATGCTTCTTCCTGTGCCGCCAGCTTTGCAGCCTGGTCTGCGGTGGCGAGTGCATCTATGACTTCATCGAGATTGCCGTTGAGTACCTGTTCCAGCTTGTAGAGGGTCAGCTTGATGCGGTGGTCTGAGATACGGCTCTCGGGGAAATTGTAAGTCCTTATCTTCTCCGAACGGTCGCCCGTGCCGACCTGAGAACGCCTGTTTGAAGCTATCTCGTTCTCCTGCGCCCTGACTTTTTCATCGAGCAGTTTTGCTCTCAGCATTTTCAGCGCTTTGTCCCTGTTCTGGAACTGTGAGCGCTCGTTCTGGCACTCAACTACCGTGCCTGTGGGTATGTGTATAAGTCTTACCGCAGAAGAAGTCTTGTTTATGTGCTGACCGCCTGCACCCGAAGAACGGAATACTTCCATCTTGATGTCCCTTTCCTCGTTCAGCTCCAGCTCTACTTCCTCAGCTTCTGGCAGTACTGCCACAGTAACAGTAGAAGTGTGTACTCTGCCCTGACTTTCTGTTTCGGGCACACGCTGTACTCTGTGTACGCCGCTCTCGTATTTCAGCCTTGAATATGCGCCCTGTCCCGATACGGTAAAGGTTATCTCCTTATAGCCGCCCAGTTCTGTTTCGTTGGCGCTCATCACATCTATCTGCCAGCCCTTCTGTGCGGCATACATCGTGTACATTCTATATAGTGAGTTTGCGAACAGTGCCGCTTCTTCACCGCCTGCGCCGCCGCGTATCTCTATGATAACGTTGCGGTCATCATTGGGGTCTTTTGGCAGCAGAAGTATTTTCAGTTCATCTTCCAGCTGTGCCATAGCAGTTTTAGACTCGTCATACTGCTCCTGCACCATTTCTTTCATATCCTTGTCAAGTCCGCCGTCGTTCATCATCTCAACAGCTTCATCGAATTCAGCCTTAGCCTTTTCGTACTCATTCAGCTTTTCAACTATCGGCTGGAGATCTCTGTATTCTATCATCAGCTCGGTATATAGCTTTGAATCGTTTACGACTTCGGGCTGCATAAGTCTTTCATTTATCTCGTTGAATTTATCCTCAAGTGCTTTTAATTTCTCAAACATAGCATTTACTCCTTTTTCATATCATCAATTTGTTTTCCCGATCTCCCAATTTTGATGTGTATTGCTTATGATACAAAATGGCTGTTCTTTCGTATTGTCCCCCCGCCTTCGGCGGGGAAACAATACACAACCAAATTGGGATTTCCCGATAAATATCTGTATTGCCGAAAACACGAAACTGCTTTTTTCGCATCTTCGGCTCTATGAAAATTGATCTGAGCGCTGCTATGACTCTGCCTCGCGGATAACAGTTTTAACATTTTTTTCGGCTTTGCTGCGTGGTATCATAAATTCACGCCCGCAGCCGCAGCAGCGCAGCTTAAAATCCATGCCCGAGCGCAGCACCAGCATCTCGTTGCTGCCGCAGGGGTGTTTTTTCTTCATAGCAAGCCTGTCGCCCTTGATAATATCCACTGCTCCACCGTCCTCTCTGTGATCTTTCTTTTTCTGTACATTCTTAATATGCAGTTATTTATATCTGCATACATTTTAATTATAACACCTTTAAGAAGATTTGGCAATAGCTGATCGAAAATTTAAGATTTTCATAACAGACCTGTTTGTGTGAACTGATGATCTGCCATTTTTTACTATTTGTTAAAAATTTTGCGCTGCATGAAAATTGTGTGATCTGTCTTGAAAAAAAAATACTTATATGATATAATAAAAATATATGTAGTCAAATCACTTAAAAGACAGGAGAATAAATTATGAGTACAAATCTTACAGACGGGCAGCGCGCTGTCCTCAGTATGTCGCAAAACGTTATCGGTGAGGTAAAAAAAGTAGTTATAGGCAAGGACGAGATAATAATAAAGGTCCTGCTCTCGATACTGGCAGGCGGACATGTGCTGATAGAGGATATACCCGGTGTGGGCAAGACCACGCTGGCTGTGGCACTGTCAAAAGCGCTGTCACTGGATTATAAGCGTCTGCAGTTCACGCCCGATGTACTGCCGACCGATGTTACGGGCTTCAATATACTCAACAAGCAGACCCAGCGCTTTGAGTACAAGCAGGGTGCTGCGCTCACAAATCTCTTCCTGGCGGACGAGATAAACCGTACTTCTTCAAAAACACAGTCGGCACTGCTTGAGATAATGGAGGAAGGCAAGGTGACGGTCGATGGTGTTACCAGAAAAGCACCCGATCCGTATATAGTTATCGCAACGCAGAACCCGATAGGTTCGATAGGCACACAGATGCTCCCCGAATCTCAGATGGACAGATTTATTGTCAGGCTGACTATGGGTTATCCGTCGGTGGAGAGTGAGGTAATGATGCTCAAAGCAAAGCAGAGCCTTGTGCCGATGAACAATGTGCAGGCTGTCGTGACTGCCGAAGATATTATCGCCGCCCGCAAAGAGGTCGAGAATATATATGTGGCGGATCAGGTGTTCGATTATATCGCAAGGCTTGCTGCCGCTACAAGAAATCATCCGATGATAAAACTGGGTCTTTCGCCCAGAGGTACTATTGCCCTCCTGAGAATGACAAAAGCAACTGCACTTCTTAAAGGCAGGGATTATGTTATCCCCGATGATGTTGCATATACATTCAATGATGTTGTGCTGCACCGTGTCATTTTCAATTCAAAGGCGAAGATAAACGGTATAACGGGCGCACAGGTGCTTAAAGAGATACTCAATACGGTCGATGTACCCAGAATAAGCAAATAAGGAGCAGTTATATGCCTATTTTATACACAGTTCTGCTCATAGCTTCGGTATTCTTTTATATATTGTATGAGCATGCATTTTCATTTTACTTATTTGCTTTTCTTCTGATAGTGCCTGTGATACTGCTTATATTGACGATATATACTGCAAAAAGAATAAAGGTCAGCTTTGTTGACAGGCAGAACACTGCGGGCAGGTCAGCAAGACTGCCCGTAAGATTAAAGGTATCGAATTATTCTGCGCTGCCATGCGCAAATCTCCTTATCGAGATCGAGTACTGCAATATGCTTGACGGCAAAAAAACGGTGGTAAAGATAAATACTCCCATATACCCGCACGAAACTCAGACGATGACGCTGACTGTTTCGGGCATACACTGCGGCACTGTAAATTTCAGGATAAAGCGCTGTAAGATCAGCGATATGCTGAGGCTGTTCTCATTGAGGCTGAGAAGAAGCAGCATCGACATTCCGGGCAGTGTAAGCACAGTAACGATATTGCCTGAGTATGTCTCGCTTGAGAACCCCATAGATAACTACGCAGATCTGGGGCTTGAAACCGATGAATACTCAAAAACACAGAAGGGCGATGACCCCTCAGAGATATTCGATATAAGAGATTATGTCGATGGTGACAAACTCAACCGCATACACTGGAAACTTTCAGCCAAGCAGGATAAGACAATGGTAAAGGATTATTCTCTGCCCATCGCAAATTCAATCACGATACTGCTTGAAATGGTAAAGCCCAAAGGAAAAGAAGATGAGCTTGTAAAGTTCGATGCGCTGATCGAAACGGCGGCATCTGTATCAAATTACCTGCTTGAAAACGCAGTTCCTCATAGGGTGGCGTTTTACGATCGTGCAGGCGACAGGCTGACTGAACTCGAAATAAAAGATGATGAAAGTCATGGCGAAATGATAGCCATGCTTTTGCAGGCAAGTCTGTATCCCGAAGCCGATACCGCAGCAAAGCACTATATCGCCGCTGATGAAAGGGCAAGGTGCGGACATATAATCTATGTTTCAAATACATACAGCCCGCACGTCAGCGAAATGCTGAACGATGCTGAACTTGCAAATAAATATACATATCTGCTTATGACAGACGATAGTTCTGACTTTAATGAGATGTATGACGAATTTGCCGAGCTTGTGCCCGTGTATCCGGACAGACTGGCAGAGTCGGTACAGGAACTTTGTCTGTAAAAAGAACAAGGGTGACAAAATGAGAAACGATAAAATAAAGGAAAACGGGATCGTCGGTTCGGGCGGTATCTGTATTGACGGCGACATAGCCCTGAAATTCAGCAATTACCATTCGGCAGGAATGTTCTTTGCTTTTCGGATAATGCTGGCATTTTTAGCAACTTTTTCATCAGCACTGCTTGCTGTCAGCTTTACCGATGCAAAGATCAGACCCGAACTGATATTCTATGATTGTGCTGTGGCGGTGCTGTCTCTCAGCCTGCTGTTTTCAAAGCACAGTGTCATAAGGATCTGCGCGGGTCTTGTGGCTGTTATTTATACCGCGCCGATAATCATGCATCTGAAGATGACTGCTTACGGATTTCTGATCGCCGCCAACGGTTATCTGACTAAGGGCGATCTTCCCGAACAGGGGACAGGTCAGTTCAAACATATACTTACCACAGGGTCTGATGTGTCGCAAAGCCTGTATTATTTCTTTACTGCGCTTATTTTTGTGGTGGCACTCGGTTCTGTCATAGCTTGTGTACTGAGGATAGATTTTCCTGTCCTGTTCATTTTCACTTTCCCGATATTTGAACTTGGTCTGTATCTCGGCTTTGAAGTGCCTGCATTTGCGGCGCTTATGCTGCTGGTATCATGGTTTACGATACTTTCAATGAATATAATAAACCACACCACCAACAAGGCAGGCAGAAAAAATACCTTCGCGATGAATGAAAAGTCAAAGACTTTCTACTTTACTTCTTCTGATGCTAAGGCTGAATTTTTTGCAGTATATATCAGATTTGTATCACTGCTGACGGCGGGCGTGTTCCTGCTGATAGTGCTTTTCTCAAAGATCAGCGGCTTTTACCGTCCAAAGTCCTTTGAAGAACTGCGGTATAATCTTCACCACGCCGTCGAACGCTTTGACCTGACCCATGCCGATGATTTTCTTATTGACGTTAACGGCGGCTCGAACCTCTTTGGCGTTACCACTGTCGGAGGTACTAACGGCGGTGTTCTCGGTACAACGAACGGCATAACTTTCAACGGGTCGAAGGCACTTGTGATGAACACTGAGAGATTTGACTATACTATGTACCTGCGCGGCTACGTGGCAGGGGAATATAAAGATAATAAATGGAAGCCCGCTGAAAGCGATGATACCATAGACGACATCAGCGAAACGCTCTCCGCAAAAGGCTATTATGTTCAGGATCAGAATTATATGCTCCTTGACGGCTATGATGATTTCACAGGCTCACATACTGCCGAGATGGATATAAAAGTCAAAGGCGCATGCTCAAAGTTCGTGTATGCT
Organism: uncultured Ruminococcus sp.; assembly: GCF_902762735.1. GTDB lineage: Bacteria > Bacillota > Clostridia > Oscillospirales > Ruminococcaceae > Hominimerdicola. Next base: position 7,467 of record NZ_CACWPP010000079.1, on the reverse strand, counting down.
CCCTACGGCACAGATTACAGTTCGTCCTCGGTGAGGGCGGGCGGCGACAGTGCGATGACACCGTATAACGATTCATATGTGCGGATAAGTCAGTCAAAGACGGATTATAAGATGGTCTATAAGAACTTTGATGCACGTGACTGGTATACCCGTGTATACATGCTCAATGATATAGGGCTTGATTATGAAAGCTCACTTGAACCGACTATGTTCAAATACACCGATTATGTTTATGAAAACTACACAAAGGCGGAAAAAATACCGTCACTTGATGAAGTGTATGAACGGATCTGCGCTGATTATCTTGATGATTCTCCCGAAAATGCTACATATCAGCAGATATGTTTTGCGATAAAACTATACTTCCATGATATGGGGTTCACCTATGACACCAATCCCGGCAAAACTCCTGAGGGAAGCGATTTTATAGACTATTTCCTCACCAAACAGAAAAAAGGCTACTGCACGTATTTCGCGACTGTCGGTGCTCAGCTTATGAGGAAATTCGGTTATCCCGCCAGATATGTCGAAGGCTATATGATACTTCCGACACAGCTGAATAACAGCCCCGAACACGGAGGCATCTATGAAGTTACAGTAAAAGACAAGTGTGCCCATGCCTGGACAGAGGTATTTATAGACAATGTGGGCTGGGTGCCCGCAGAATTCACTCCCGGATATGACAACGATAACCCTAATCTTACCGATAAGGAGAAAGGCACTGATAAAAAGCAGGACAGCAGTTCTGAAAGCAGCAAGCCTGAAGAAAGTTCAAGACCCGAACAGCCAAGCTCTGACAGCAGCAAGGCAGCTGTCAGCAAAAGCGGAGGGAATGACAGCAAGCCGTCGGGCAGCAACAGCAGCAAGGCAAAGTCGGGCGGCAATAAAACGGGAGGTAAAAAAACAGGTAAGGGCAGCACTTCAAATGCAGGCAAGGGCGCAGGCGGCAATAACAGCAGAGGCGACGGAGGCGCAGGCGGCGGTATCTCACCGATAGCGCGTACTGTGCTGATGACGATGGCTGCGATACTTATTGGCGCGGCGGCAGTTGTCATAAACCGCAGAAGAAATCTTGACAAGATGCACGACAGATGTACGCAGAAAGACCTGAATAAACGTATAATGGCGATATACAGCTATTCGCTGAAATATCTTTCCGTGCTTAACATCGAGGTCAAAAAGAACATCTCTGATATGCAGCTGTGTGACGAACTGCTGGCTAAATGCCACGAACACCGCATACATGAGCTTGATGAGAAGCTCGTCAGGCTGACGGTCCTTGCGGTACAGGCACATATGTCCCCCGATAGTATGAGCGAAGAGGAAGCGGAAGAAGCTGCTGAGATACTCAGGTGTATCTCAGATGAGGTGGTCGCTAAAAACCTTGATGCTTTCACTAAGCTCTCAGCAAAGTTCCTGTACTGTCTGTATTGACCGAACTTCACTAGATATATGAAAGGATATGAGCAATATGGCAAATAAGATGAAAAATAAATACGGCAATCCGCAAAAAAATATCGAGGCCCTGAAAGAGGCGGAAGCGGCGAAGCTCGCAAGACAGGTTGACAGGGCACTGGTCGAACAAAAGACCCCCACAGACAGAAAGCCTATGGTGATGCGCATTCTCGTGCTGGCTGTGGCTGCTGTTATGATACTGGGTGTCGTGATAGGGGCGGTGTATAATTTCTGATGGTGAATATAGGCAACAGCTGGGACAGTATCCTTGCAGACGAATTCAAAAGTCCCTACTATCTGCAATTGCGTGAATTTCTCAAGCATGAGTATTCTACTCAGACTATCTACCCTGATATGTATGACATTTTCAATGCCCTGAAATATACGGCTTATGAGGACGTTAAAGTCGTTGTGATCGGGCAGGATCCATATCATGGCGAAGGGCAGGCACATGGACTGTGCTTCTCGGTAAAAAGAGGGATAGCCCCGCCGCCGAGTTTGCTGAATATCTTCAAAGAACTGCAAAATGATGTGGGCTTTCGCATGCCGAATAACGGTGAACTTACCGACTGGGCGAAGCAGGGCGTGCTTTTGCTTAACACAGTGCTGACAGTACGCGCGGGACAGGCGAATTCTCATCGCGGCAAAGGCTGGGAAAAGCTCACCGATGCAGTCATACGCAAACTTAACGACCGCGATAAGCCCATAGTTTTCATGCTTTGGGGCAGGAACGCCAAAGAAAAGCAGGCGCTGATAACCAATAGCCGCCATCTTGTGCTGACTGCGGCGCACCCGTCACCGCTTTCGGCTTATAACGGATTTTTCGGGTGCAGGCATTTTTCTGCCGCCAACGAATTCCTGAAATACACAGGTCAACAGCCGATAGACTGGTCTGTGAGCGACAAATAACAAAAAACTCCCGACAAGCAGTGCGCTTGTTCGGGAGTTTGCTTTTAATGAAAAATGTGACTATCCCGCTGACACACCACAAAAACAGCGACTATACAGAACTTAAGGTTCTTGGCGTATATTTTTCCCCCGCCGCAGGCGGGGGAAAGATAACCGCCAACTGTATTTGGTTCCCGATATAACATCGTTTATTTTGGTGTATCGGCGGGATAATCATAATGAAAAAAACACTCCCGAACCGCTTTGCGCAGTTCGGGAGTGCTGTGTGCTTATTTATTCAGATACTTGTCCATTATTCCTGTGAAATCAAATGTAGCAAAGTAATCTGCGGGAGTTTCGGCACGTCTTATCATCTGAACATCGCCGTCCTCTTTCAGCAGAAGTTCTGCCGAACGCAGTTTGCCGTTGTAGTTGTAGCCCATCGAGAAACCATGCGCACCTGTATCGTGTATGCAGAGTATATCGCCCTTTTCAAGTTCGGGCAGCATGCGGTCGATGGCGAATTTGTCGTTGTTCTCGCAAAGACCGCCTGTCACATCATACTTGTGGTCGCATGGGGCATTCTCCTTGCCCAGTACTGTTATGTGGTGGTAAGCACCGTACATAGCAGGACGCATCAGGTTGCATGCACAAGCATCAACACCAGCATATTCCTTGTAGGTGTGCTTGAAATGCTTGACAGTAGTGATAAGATGACCGTATGGCGCAAGCATATATCTGCCAAGTTCGGTGAAAATAGCCACATCGCCCATGCCTGCGGGAACAAGTATCTCATCAAATGCCTTGTGTACGCCTTCGCCGATGGCAAAAATGTCATTCTGAGGCTTGTCAGGTTCATATGCGATGCCGACACCGCCCGACAGGTTGATAAATTTGAACTCAACGCCTGTCTTTTCCTTTATCTCAACTGCCAGCTCGAAAAGTATGCGCGCCAGCTTAGGGTAATACTCGTTGGTAACAGTGTTTGATGCCAGGAAAGCATGCAGACCAAAATACTTAGCGCCCTTTTCTTTAAGCACTTTGAAGCCTTCGATTATCTGTTCATGTGTGAAGCCGTACTTCGCATCACCGGGATTGTCCATTATCTTCGTTGCGATGGAGAATTTTCCGCCGGGATTGTAGCGGCAGCATATAGTTTCGGGGATACCGCACAGCTGATCGAGATATTCGATGTGTGTGAAGTCATCAAGGTTGATGTATGCACCAAGCTCGCGGGCTTTCAGGTAATCCTCGACAGGCGTGACGTTAGATGAGAACATAATGTCATCACCTTTGAAACCGCAGCACTCGCTCATCATAAGCTCAGTAAGAGAAGAGCAGTCAACGCCGCAGCCTTCTTCCTGCAATATCTTCAATATATATGGGTTTGGAGTAGCTTTTACTGCAAAATACTCTTTGTATCCTTTGTTCCAGCTGAATGCTTTGTAAAGGTTCCTTGCATTTTCGCGTATGCCTTTTTCGTCATAAATGTGAAAAGGGGTAGGGAAGGTCTTGATGATCTCCTCAGCTTTTTCCTTTGTAATAAACGGTTTTTTCATATTTCATCGTCCTTTGCTGTAAATTTCGATCCACCAGTATATAATAACATGCTTTTCAAAATAAGTCAAGTGCTGTTGAAGTTTTTAGCGGCAGTTCCTGCAAAAATGTCTGATAATCACTGATGTTTTCAGCAGATGAACAGACTTTTTTCACAGAAATGTCCGAAAAAATGTTTAAAATACTTGACTTGTAAGGAAAAGTATAGTATAATAAATAAGTTAAAGTCTGTTTTGCTATATTAAAGCAGGAAAGGATCTGAACAAATGAAGAAATTGAAAAGAGCGCTCGCGGCGCTTGCAGCATCAGCTGTGATATTTTCGATGGCGGGCTGTGCTGATACAAGATATGCGATGACTTATAATAATGGTGAAAAGGTAAATGCAGGCGTATATATCTATAATCTGTATACCGAGATGTCCTATGAGCTGACGATGTCTTACTATACCACAGGTACTGCGGCGATAGACCTTGACAGTGATAAGGACGGCAAGAAGCTCCGCGATTATCTGGTAGAAGAGGCAAGAAAGACCACTAAGGAATTTGCCGCAATAACCTATGAATTTGAGAAGCTGGGTCTGACACTTACTGATGAAGAACTCGGCACTATCAGCGACAGTGTAAAGAACGTGTGGGAGCAGAGCGGTGAACTGCTGGAGGAAGAAGGCGTTTCTAAGGAGTCTGTACGTCAGGTGTTCAGGGCACAGACGATGCGCACAAGACTGTTCGACTACTTCTATGCAGCTGACGGCAAAGAGGCTGTTTCTGACGATGATGTGAAAAAGTATGTTGAGGATAATTATATCAGATACAAGACGCTCAGGATAACAAAGTCTGATGCTGAGGACGCTGCTGAAAAGGATAATGAGAATAAGGAGAATGAAGCTACAAGGGACGAGTTCCTTGCTAAGGCAGAGGGTCTTACTTATGATGAATTTGATGCTGTGATCGACGAATATAACGCTTATGCTCAGGCTAAGCTGGAAGAAGAGACTTCTGCTGAAGAAGATACAGCAGATGATGGCACAGTAGGTCCTGTAATGGGCGAGGAGACTGCCACCGAAGTTGAAGCTCCCGAAGAGGAAGCTCCTGCTGAGGAGACCGAAGATAGTGCAGGTCTTGAGGAAGAAGCGGTGCTTGATGAAGCAGGTGACAGCGTTGACATCTCCGAGCTTGTTACTGCCGATGAAGATGCTGCTGAAAGCGATACTAACCCTAACGAAACAATGTATAATTTCGGTGAAATGACTGATGAAACTAAGGAGACCTCAACAGGTAAGCTCGCTGCATTTATCAATGGTCTTGAGGTCAACAAGGCAACTGCTTATGAGGACGACAGCTTCTATTATATCGTTATCAAGGGCGATGTTACCGAGAACAGCGCTAAATATGCCACCGATAACCATGATTCGCTCTTACAGTCCATGAAGGGCGATGAGTTCCAGGCTAAGATAGACAGCTGGATCGACGAGATAGGCATAACTGAAAATTCCGATGCTATCAAGAAGTATACAGCACAGGCTGTATATGATAAACAGAATGATTTTTACAGCAAACAGTCTTAATTGATAAAGCATTTGCTCCCGCTCATTTTGAACGGGAGCTTTTTTGTTAATTAAAAATTCATTATTTTATTTGCTCCACACCTTGACATGGGCGAAAACTTATGTTAAAATATATTTGGTTAGATTAAACTAACCGAAATATTTTATAGAGCGGTTAGTAAAAGCTAACCAAAACGTATCGTTAAACAGAAATGAGGTATAATATGAGTGTGGTCATCATAGGCGGCAACGACCGTATGAGTACCAGATATAAAGAGATCTGTAAGTCATTTGATATTAAGGCAAAAGTATTTATAAAGTATGCCACTGACCTTGATAAAAAGATCGGATCGCCCGATTTTGCGGTGGTATTTACTGACACTGTGTCGCATAAAATGCTCAACAGTCTTAATTCAAGGGCAGAAAAACTTAATTTTCCTGTCGAGCTTTGCCATAGTTCCAGCGTTTCTGCGCTGAAAAAAGTTCTGTGTAAATATTGCGGCGGCAATTGCGAAAATTGCAGATTATCAAACTAAAAGAGGAGTAAAATATGTCGGGTACAAAGAAATTTGAACGCGAACTTGCCTTGCATACTGCTCCTGCGATGCTTGGTGTAAAACCCGCAAATCTGTTGACCATAGAGGGCGACAGCAGGACCGTAAGTATGAATATAGACCGCTTTAATGAAAAAGTGGCGCAGAAAGGGCTCCATATCAAGGAACTTCGCCGTGTAGGCAGCAGAACACTGATGCTTTTGTATAATGAGCGTCTGCTGAATAAACAGCTTTGTGATGAAGAAGTGCGCAAAATGTTCCGCAGTTTCGGTTACGGCGGCTGCCATGATTGTCCGCAGTATCTCGAAAGGCTCTGTGAACGAATGGCAGAAAGCTCGGATTTTCCGCATGAGATAGGTCTTTTTCTCGGCTACCCTGTGGCTGATATAAAAGGGTTTATTGCCAATAAAGGCAGAAACTGCCTGCTCTGCGGTTATTGGAAAGTCTACTGCGATGCCGAAGGCGCACGCAAAACTTTCGACCGCTATAATAATTGCACTAAGTATATGGTAGAGTGTCTTGACAAGGGAAAAGATATTTACAGCGCCCTGAGAATAAGCTGAAATTATACAAAATAGTTAAATGGAGCTAACTGAGGTTTGTTAAAACTAACGAAAATATTTTCGATTTAAGAAAATGTGTTGACAAATAAGCTGTAAGTTGGTAAAATAATAATGGTTAGAAATGTCTAACTGTCCAGAACGCGGAGAAACCGCATAGTAAAGGGAGGAAAAATACAATGCCTCTGACTCTCGCAGCAGCAGGAGAAACTAATATCATCAAGGGAATAGACGGAACAGCAGAGACCCGAAGATTTCTCGAAAATCTCGGCTTTAAAGAGGGCTGCAGCGTTACCGTTATCAACAGTATGTGCGGCAGCCTGATAGTCGATCTGACTGAAAATATGGTTGCAGTATCGCAGGATATGGCAGCGCGTATAATAGTTTGAATAGTAACGGAGGAACATATCTTGCTAACCAAGTCACAGAAAAAATATTTGTTTGCGATCTACCTTTTGGGACAGGATGGCGGCTCGGTGAAATCCACCTCAGTGTCGGATTTTCTGAACGTATCAAAGGCAAGTACTGTAAAAATGACTCAGAAACTCATTGAGGAAGCCTACATAATCAAAGAGCCATACCGTGAGATAAGACTTACCCAGAAGGGGATACGCGAAGCAAACAAGCTGTTTACACCAAGCGTGATCTTACAGAATTTTCTAACTTCAACAGTTGGTGTTTCAGCAGAAAAAGCACGAGAGGCAAGCGTAGTCATAGCTTCCGAACTTGATGAGGAGACACTTGAAAAACTTGTTGCGTATAGTCTTTCACTTGCAAAATAAAATGTAAAAGTCCCGCAAAAGTGGGACTTTTCAGTCTGTCTCAAAACCCCATATCCTCCTCGGATATGGGGTTAAATCATGCTGTGAACAGCCAATATCTGTCAAAAACAGCAAAAAAACAAGTAAA
>NZ_CACWPP010000078.1 GCF_902762735.1 uncultured Ruminococcus sp. | reverse complement strand
AATCAGGTACTATCTGCATCACATCGAGGAAAAGCGACCCGATCTCTTGCAGGAGATCGTGGACAAGGGCGAGATCTACAAGCACCTTGACGAGCTTGACACAAAGGTCACGGACGCTGTGAACCGTCAGACCGAGCTTTTGATGCAGTCGAGCCGTGACTATCAGGCAGCGGTCATGTCAGGGCGAATCGACCAGTCGGGTGCGATCGGCGATCTGCTCCGTATGCAGGCGCAGAGAGCCGTCAATGAAACGATGATTTATCTATGGAAGGACGATGAATGATGTTTTGTGCGAACTGTTACAAGGAGATACCCGCAGGCAAGAGCTATTACAAGCATCAGGACACTGATCAGAGCTACTGCTCCCTGGACTGCTTGAATGACCACATGATCTATACCCACACGATCACCCTTGAAACGAGCGAGGGTGCAGAAAGCACCGAGGAACAGGACAATGACGAGTGAGGACTTCATCGAGGACTTGCGGAGAAACGGCGTAAAGCTCATACAAAATGACGGCTCTCTTACAGAGATTCCGTCCGACTTCCTGAAACGAGCCACCGAGCTTTGCGGTCAGCTCAGGTGCAGCTCGATCAGCTATGATATTGCTGATCCGCAGGACGGAGAACATACAAAGCTGAGGGTGCTTGATCGTGGGTATGCGAAATAATAAGAAACGGATAGCCGTCTGATGAGGACGGTTATCCGTGTTTGAGTATATTCAGTTACTAAGCTAAATCAGAGTCTATAGACCAATGATCGTAAATACCTCATACTCTAAAAATGTATTTGTTACCCATTGGTCATCCTCTAATATGCACGCAAGAACTTCCCCTCCAATTTGTTGCGCTTTCTGCATAATGCGATTCCATAATTCCTTGTCAATTTCAAACTCAGAGTAGTCGTTATAATCTGGAATAAGACTTATAAAAAGCTCTCTGATTCCAAGTGTGCAAAGAAGATCGTCACTCAGAGAAATAGAATCGCTTTTCCAAAATGTCTGACCATCAAAACACCCTTTTTGAAACTCGTGGTATACTGTGTTTTTTCTCTCATTATCATTGACAAAATATTTCATTCTGCCCCCCTGAATTCCGATCTAGCAGAGAGAGCCGTATTGTTCTCTCACTTATCCCTATTATATCATACCGCCCCGAAAAAGTCAATCTGCACTCACTTTTTCACGCCCTTTCCATTGCAATATACCGCCATTTGTGCTATGATCAGGATATAGAGCAGATCGGAGGTGAGCGCAATGGGAAGCATATTACCTATAAAATACAATTATCCGAAGATCCACGATGAATAGGAGGTATTCCATTGACCGTTGATACCAAAGAGGTAGTTACCACGATCTCTTATCTGATCGGTGTCCGCAAGGACATTTTAGAGCTGAACTTTGCCGAGTGCAAAGACACCCTCGATAAACTCTATGCAGACCGTGATGCTACCGTAATACGATATTTCTGTAAGCTGCGAACCGTGCTGATGCAGAAGTTCAGAAAGACTGATGATCTGATACGGTTTGAGCTTAAAAACCTGCATAACATCGAGTGGTACGACCACGAAAACATCAAACAGCTTGAAAAATGGGGCTTTACCATTATTCAGGCAAACTCACGCTCCGAGAAGTATATGCAGGAGTTTACAAGGCTCATCAATGAAAATATTGATAAATGCTCCCGTCTGTTCTATGACTGGATCGTATGGAAGTACATACGGGATCTGTTCTATATCCCGAAATATCAGAGATCCGGAGTGCTGAAAGAGGAATTTAACAAGTACATGGGGAATATTCAGCACTACCCGTTTCAGATGTTTATTCATTGGCAGCCTGCCGACATGGGCAACATTATCTACACCGACAGGAAGTTCCTGAAAGTAATCTATGAACAACACGGTGACAGCTTCACCGACTTCACCAAGTACAAGGACGCTGATGATGAGACACGAAATAATACTTATGGATTTATCGACAGCGCCGAGAAAACTGCGATCGCCGTCGATCGTGAGAACTCTGACCCGTACAAGCTGTACAGTGTGCTGAAAGGCTTAGATCCCGAAGAACTTGCCAGGATCGAGAGAATCACGCTCTATGACGATCCGCACACCACAGCAGGCTGGGACTGGCTGTCGAAATTCACGCAGATACCTGTTGAGCATATCGAGATCGACCGAGTTACCAACAGAAAGTCCCTGGTCGATGTGCGAATGACAGCAAGCGTAGTCACGGACTTCTACCGTGACGGCATCACATCATTTATCATCGTGTCGAGTGATTCCGACTTTTGGGGACTTATTGAGAGCCTGCCGAAAGCGAAGTTTCTCGTTATGTACGAATACGAAAAGTGCGGTTCAGCGATAAAGAACGCCCTTACGCAACACGGCATATACTACTGTTCGATAGACGATTATTGTTCCGCCGGCACCGAGGATATGAAACGCGCTGTACTCTTTGCGGAGCTTGAAAAGCACCTGTCTACGCTCATAGGCGAGGACCCATTGGAACTTACCCATAAACTATACGAAGAATCAAGGGTGACGGCTACGAAAAAGGAAATGGAAAATTTCTGTGATCGGTATGTCAAGACCTTGCGGCTCAAGGTGAACTCCGAGGGGAAATTTGTGATTGAAATTCAGAAGTAACTGCCATAAGCCACACGGAGATGCTCTATGAAGATTGCTACATGGAATGTTGAAAGATTAAAGCATCGCAAATCGCTTGCTGAGATAATTGCAGCTTGCGAGCGTTCTCAGGCGAATATTCTTATCCTCACCGAGAACGATGAAGCAATAAAGCCTAAATATCGAAACTGCTGTCATACGCCGACTCCGCCGCCGCTGAAGCTACAAGGCTATGATACGCCCATAACCTACACAACGTCAGAACACCGGGTATCAATCTATACCAATTACAAGATAGTCTGTCAGCATCCGACTTTCGACGAATACACAGCTCTCTGCATTGAATTGGAGACAGAGAAAGGCAATATCCTTGTGTATGGGACAATCATGGGGATCATCGGCAACCGTCACCCTTCGTTTGAAGCAGACCTTATCAGGCAGACCGAGGATTTCCGCAGGCTTACTGCTGCCGGACATCGCCTTTGCATTTGCGGTGATTATAATTGCAGTTTTTCAGATAACTACTATTTCACCAAGTCGGGTAGACAGCGTATTACCGATACATTCTCTGAGTGCGGCATAGAGCTGATAACAGCAGAACGTCCAACCTGCATAGACCATATCGCCGTGTCTAAGCAATTTATAAACTATAGCTCTGTACAAATCAGTGAATGGAACATGGATAAGACATTATCCGACCACAAAGGTATATCTATACAATTTGATTAAAGCGAAGCAGTCAGCCTTGCAAGGTTGACCGCTTTGTCTTATCAGTATTTCTCATAGTGGACTTTCCCAAAATCGAAGTCGCTTTCTGCATACCCACGCTTGTTTTCGCCCTTGCCGCCAAGTGCGATGAGGTTAAGCACTGCGTAACCGTCAGGGACACCGAGCAGCTTGCGGACTCCCTCATCAGAGGACTTGCGTTTCCCCGTCCTGTTGCGGATATGCACCCAGCAAGCTCCGAGGTCATACTGTTCGGCAGCAAGCAGAATGTAGGAAGAAGCGATAGCTCCGTCCTCGATCCAGAACTCACCCCTGTCGAGCTTCACCATGACAACGATAACAGCATCAGCACCGATGATCTGCGAACCGCCGAAACTTTTACACTCGGCAAGCTCCCTTATCTTATCTCTCACGATAACGAACTCAACAGGTCTGTGACCGAATGAGCAAGGAGCAGTGAGTGCCACCTTCATGATCTCATTCAGCACTTCATCGGAGATATGTTCGCTCGTGTATCGCCTTACCGAACGGCGTTTTGCCGCAAGGTCAAAGAGTTTGTTTTCCATTATTACACCGTCCTTTTGTTTATGGGGAACTTTGAATCCAGTGGATTCAAAGTTGAAGTATTATGATCCGTGGTTTTCAGTTCGTTTCTTTTTCAGAATGCTCTGCACCATATACCCGATATATGCGAACAACACCATGACAGACAGGTATTGAAGTGCAGTCAGCACAGCAGAAGCGTTTGTGTCGATAAATGCAAACTGCACTTTTCCGAACAGATAGTCTGTGAATTTCAGAGAGATAAACTCATAGATACCAACTGTGCCGACCACGCCGAAGATAATACGAAGTGACCATATCAGACCATTGTTTTTCAGCTTCATGCGTGCCGCCATCTGCGAAATATGCATACCGAGATGAACGCTCATCAGCACAAGTCCCCAGTAGGCGCAGAGCATATGTATCGTTCTTGCGGTCATTGCTCCGCCGATGTTCACAAAAGTGAAAACGTGCTTCGAGATCACGATACCGCTGTACATCAGTCCTATCATACACAGGAACACAAGTGCATTGACCGCAGTATTCACGATCCTGCGAAGGTCATATTTCCCCTTGAACAGCGACTTTATCCAGCCGAGGTTCAGGATATGATGTAAGATGAACATACCGAACATCGCAATGCCAATCACTTCATGAGCCGTTTCTCCCACGATAGAATAGCACATGAGAACGGGCAGAGCCGCTGTCATAAGAATGTCAGCGGCTGTCTTTATTTTCGTCTGTGTATTCATATCAGAAACCCAAATCGTCGAGCCATGTGCGGACTGTCTGCTTGGTATCGTCATTCAGTTTCTGTGCCGTACTTCCGCGCATATCGATCGCTGTCAGCACCTGTGCGCCCGTCACACTTGCGATACTGCTGTCAGTTCCCGAAAGTCCGCTGCCCTCGTGAGTGCAGAACGGGATCACTACCTTGCCCGACCAGTCATAGCTCTCCATAAAGGTGTAGACCGCCATAGGCATATCGCCCCACCATATCGGATAGCCGAGGAACACTATGTCATACTGCTCCATATCGACTGAGCTGGTTATTTCGGGACGAGCCTTGTCATTCAGTTCCTGTTTCGCCACATCACAGCACTCGTCATAGTCTGCCGGATAGGGCGTTACCGTTTCAATATGAAAGCTGTCCGCACCAACTTCATCAACGATATACTCTGCAAGAATTTGTGTATTGCCGACCTCTATTGTTCCGACAGAATAGTTTTCATCGGCACGGGAGAAGTATGCTACAAGGATATTTGCGCCGTCTGAGATCTGTTCCGTAGATGGTTCAACAGCAGATGTTTCGGTTTCACTTTGTTTATCATCATTCTCAGCAGCCGTATCAGCTTCTGTTTTGCCTTCGTCCTTGTTCAGCTTATTCTGCACGGCTACCTTGTCATTGTCTGCAACGCTCGGAGCAGAAGCAGGCTCACCCGAACCGCAGGCAGTCAAAGTCAAGCCGATCAATAGTGCTGTAAATAATGATGTAATTTGTTGTTTCATCGGTCACACCTCTCATTCTGTTACAGTTGCAGAGCTTACGGCATCAACGGTATTCGCATTCAGATATGCTCGTTTCATAAGACAGAGGTCAAAGACACTCCATACTCCGTCATGGTCAAGATCATACAGCTTTCCTGTCAGCTCTTCTTCCGTTGGTCTTGTCAGAAGAAAGTCCTGCAAATTGCGAATATCCTGCAATGAATAAACCATTTGATTCTCTGCTATTTCAGAAAAATGATTACTTGACAGCCAAGTATGTGCCGTTTCACGGGCAGTTTCTCCATTATTCTGAGCAACAGAACCACGAACCGAAAAGCCGTTCATCACAGAAGCACCGCTGCATTCTTTACGAATTGCCGATACCGTCTGCGCCTGTCCGCTGCCCTCATGCGTATTGAACGGAATGACAACCTTACCCGTCCAGTCATAGCTTTCAAGGAAAGTATACATGATCATCGGCATATCGCCCCACCATATCGGATACCCCACGAAAATTACATCATAATCGTCAAGATCTGTGATCGTATTCTTAATTTCGGGGCGGGCATTATCTGTGCGCTCCTGTGTCGCTATGGTTTTGGTATCCTCATAGCCCTCTGGATAAGGGACAATGGGTTCAATACGGAACAGATCACCGCCTGTTTCATCGGCAATGATCTCCGCAAGCAGCTCGGTGTTGCCCTTTTCGATCACACCGACGCTGTAATTTTCGCCTGCCCTTGAAAAATAGGCAATCAAAACATGACTGTGACTTTCAGGCTCGGCAATTACCGCCTGAGTGCTGAATGTCATGGACAATACGCCTACTATAAGCGAACAAGCTATTGCTATGATTTTTTTCAACAGGCATATCCCTCCGATCTTAAATTATTCGTCTATTCTTTTGATCACCCTCGCCGGATTTCCGACAGCAACGCAGTTGTCGGGTATATCCTTCGTCACCACTGAGCCTGTACCAACGATCGCATTTTCGCCGATCGTCACGCCTGCAAGGATATTCACCCTTGCGCCGATCCACGCATTTTTCTTGATATGGATCTCTTTCGTCTTGATGACACGGATATTGTTCGGCTCGTGATCGACCGTGAACAGCCCGACCTCCGGTCCCATCATCACGCCGTCCTCAATGGTGATCGTGCCTATTGACATGACAGTCAACCCGTGATTTGCAAAGACATTTTTGCCGAGAAATACTCGGTTCGCACAGTCGATCTGAAAAGGCGGAGTGAAGAAATTGCCGTCCTTCATCTGACCGTTCAAAAGCTCGTTTTCAAGTGTCATGACCGTTTCTCGGTCAGCAGGATCGGTGGAATTTATCTTCCAGCAGAGATGCCTGCATCTGCCCATTTCGCCGTGAGCTTCACGCTGATATTTTTCATCACGAATATCGTAGCTTTTGCCCTCACGCAGTTCTTCAAATACTGTCATATCGCACCTCATTCCGTCGGTCGAAGTTCGCCGTAGAAATAGCTCGAAGTCGCACCGCCGTCACACAGGAAAGTCGAGCCTGTGATAAATGCCGCCTTGTCGCTCATCAAAAGCTCTGCAACATTTGCCACTTCATCGGCAGTACCCGGTCTGCCTGCCGGACACTTCGCAAACATATTCTTGTAGAAATCGCCCCTCGGACCGTTGAATTCATCTATCGCAAGGGGTGTCACGATGATACCGGGTGCAATATCATTGAGCCTTGCACCTCGCTTGCCCCACTTGACGCACTCCGCCATAACACGCTTTTCGTTGCAGCGCTTCGCCATTTGATAAGCGTGGAGGGTATCCCGGATATTTTCGGGTTTGAGAATCTCAAGGTCAAGCAGCTCCTCGGTGGGAGTCATTGCAAGCTGAAAGTCCTCTTCGGCGGTAAGCTGTGGCATTCTCCACCCCGACTGACTGGAGATCGTCACACCACAGCCGCCATTTGCGATGACCTTACCAGCTTCTTCAAGCAGAACTGCCGTTCCATAGAGGTCAACTTTCAGTATCGCCTCAATGGGAGCCTGCGAGGGCGAAACACCTGCACCGTTTACAAGATATTTGATCTCACCGAACTCCTGTGCCTTAGCTATCATTGCAAGAATGCTCTCACGGCTTGACAGATCCATTTCAAAAGGCTCTACGTCAAAGCCTGCATCTGTCATTACCTTTGCAATAGCCCTGCAATTATCCATATTCTTATCACCGAGGACGATCTTTTTTCCATAGCCTACCCGCCTTGCGATCGCCATACTGATCTGTCCTGCGCCTGTAACTAACATTACTTCTTTCATTCTATTCACCTCAAAATTGATTTTTCAGAATTTCGATAAATTCATTGGTGTGCTTCTTCGGATCATCAGCCTTCATAAACGCGCAGTACCGCCTGATGATCGGCTTGCCGTTCCGCAGAAGGCGCACTGCCTTTGTAGTGGTCTGCACCGCATCACCGCTGCCCTCGATCGGCATAAAGCCCTTGCCCTGAATGACCTGCATCAGCGCATCGTCGATATATTCAGTGAAATATATCTCGCTCTGAAAACCTAAGTCATTCGCATAAAAGCTGCGCTCCGTTTCCTGCTGGTCGGGCGAGGAAAGAAGTATCAGCGGTGTGTTTTTGAGGTCAGAAATTTCGACCTCGTCAAGCTGTGAAAGGGGAGAATTTGCAGAGATCTCCGCATAATATTACCGAATGTCAAGCACGATGTTCACATACTCGTCCGAGAAAGCTCTGCGCTGGTCGTTGAGGACAATATCAAGTTCGCCGTTTCGCAGCAGAGCATAAAGTGCATCATGATTTCCGTGGGTGACTTCCACTGTCACATCGGGGTACTGAACCGTAAATTCAGACACAGCAGAATTGAACTCCTTGCCGCTGTAACCCTTGAGCAGCCCGACTTTCAGCAATTCGCCATGATCGCCCGAAATCTTTTGCAGCTCACGGACGATATTATCATGATCCGCCATAAGCACAAGGCTTTTCTTGTAGAAAAACTCGCCTGCGGGAGTCAGCGTGAAGCTGCGCTTTTTACGCTCAAAAGCGTCACGCCAAGTTCTTACTCCAGTGCTTTTATCTGCTGAGAGATAGCCGACTGCGAGATAAAATGCTCCTCTGCGGCGGCGGTAAAGCTGCCGAGCCGCACTACCGACTGAAAATAGCGTATCTGTTTCAGTATCTTATCACCGCTTTCAGTCAAATTTCTCAGGATCAAGCATTTTTACGACCTTTGCAGGATTGCCGACAACAACAGCATAGTCCGGCACATCCTTCGTCACAACAGAGCCTGCACCAACGATAGCGTGTTTTCCGATAGAGATACCACGAAGCACCACCACATTTGCGCCGATCCAAGCACCTTTCTTTATCAGGATAGGTTTGCACGGCAGTATCATTCTGTCATAGGGATCGTGGTTGTTGGTCAGCAGAGAAACATTTCCAGCGATCTGCACATCGTCCTCAATGGTGATACCGCCCCTTGCCATTGCAAGCAGGTTAGAGTTGATAAAAACGTTGTTACCGATCTTCATCTTCTCAAGTGCCGCACCGTTCAGCGGTGCTGCGATATAGGTTCCTGTTCCGATATGATCGCCAAAAAGCTCATTCAGAACAGCATTATATTCCGCAGACATTGGCATTGTATGATTCATCTTGAAAAGAAGCTCTGTGGTTTTTCTGCTCTTTTCATGTTCTTCCGGTGTTGTTTTTCTTATGTCTACAATGATCTCGTTACACTCCATAAATACCTCTCAATAGGTCGAGGCGCTCGCCATTGCAAAACGCCATTCGCCACTATTCTTCACAAGCTGAAACCGAAGCTGTAACCGCCATGTATGTTTTCCGCCTCCGAACACAGCCGCATTTACACGGCTTCTTCCGATGAGTACAGCAGTATTGTCCTTGACTTCCACCTGCATATCCTCATGTTCGGCAGAGTAGTAATTCAGCGTGCCGTCCATGATCGAGCTGATATAGACCTCTTTCGGCTGCCGCATACCCGTCATGTGAACAAGCACAAAGCTGTCATCGTGGACACGCTCAAGCTCTGCCTTGTCCTTGTTCACCATAGCGGTGTACATCTCCCTGTAAAGCTGTATGATCTTTTCTTTGTCGGTCAATTTACAGCCCCCTTATCCATTCCTCAATCTCAGCAATATCCGTTACAAGTTCATCTCCGCCTGTGGAATCGAACTGTATTGCATAATCACTTACAACATTTCCCTTGATAAGCTTTTTCATATCTTTGATAGTATGTCCTGCCCAGCCGCCGTGTGTCTGAAAAAGCACGACCTCTTTGCCGGACAGATCATACGCATCAAGGAAAGTTCGTACAGTCGGTGCCATAGTGTACCACCATGTAGGGGTACCGAGAATAATACGGTCGTAATCGGCTATCTTCTTGGAAAGAGGTCTGATCGCAGGCATCGTTCCGTTTTCAACTTCACGCTGTCCCTGCTCAACAATCTCTTCATAGCTGCCCTCATAAGGCTTGACAGTTTCAATTTCAGCTATATCAGACTCTACCTCGCTGTGTATCATTTCAGCGATTCGCTTTGTGTTGCCTCTTGCCTGAGAATAGTAAATAATTAGAGTTTTCATTTCTCAATTCCTTATCTGACTGATCTCTTCGCCCACGCAGCGACCTTGCTCTCACTCTCTGCCGATTCTGCACCGTGAACAGAAAGACCAGCCTTGACCGTTGCACCCTTGCAAAGATTTTTCAGGTCACGCTCACTCGAACCCATACCGCTGCCCTCGTTGGTGCAGAACGGAATGATCGTTTTACCCGTGAGATCGTACTTTTCAAGCAGAGTGAACATACACATCGGCATCGTACCCCACCAGTTGGGATAGCCGACAAAAATTGTGTCATAGTCCTCGAAATTGTCAGGATAAGCCTTGATCTCGGGACGAGCCTTTGCACGCAGTTCAGCCTTTGCTTCTTCGATACAAGTCATATAGCTTTCGGAGTAGGGCTTGACGGTATCGACCTCAAAGAGTTCACCGCCCACTGCG
Organism: uncultured Ruminococcus sp.; assembly: GCF_902762735.1. Taxonomy (GTDB): domain Bacteria; phylum Bacillota; class Clostridia; order Oscillospirales; family Ruminococcaceae; genus Hominimerdicola. The sequence goes on along the minus strand of NZ_CACWPP010000078.1, from coordinate 4,017 downwards.
TTCTGAATGAACTCAGCAACTCTCTCGGTGTTGCCCTTTGCGATAGTTTTCAGACCGCCGTTCCAGTAGTTTTCGCCCTTGCGGGAATAGTAAATGATAAGGATATTAGCCATAGTGATCACCTCCGTGTTTTATTTGGTAATTATAGTCTAACACACTTTTCCAGATAAAACAATCTGGATTTCAGTGGTTTATGATAAGAATAACTTATATAAAATATAATGTCAAAGGACGGTGTGCGCCGTCCTTTTCGTTTATGGGGAACTTTGAATCCAGTGGGTCCAAAGTCTATTGCAATTATCGGGGTTATTATATCCACTGCTGTATATGAACCTTATCCGTTCCTGCAACTCCTCGCTGAGATCGCTGAGGTCATCGAGCGTGATCGATCCCTCATGTAAAAGGTCAAGGATATTGTCTATCATTTTGGAGCGTGAATTGGTAACGACCACGCCCGTTGCTCTCTTGTCCTCTCTGATACGCTTTTCAAGCTCCCAAGATCTGTCCGAGGGCAGTTTATCGGAGCTTAACAGGGCGATATACTCCTTGCATAGTTTTTCCATGTAGCCTTCCTGCCAATCACCGACCTTGCTCTTATAGAGCTTCCAGTCGCTTTCAGGGTATCCGAATTGATTCATAGCTGCTTATCTCCTTATGTAACATTATTTTTCAAACAACTCTTGTAAAAATATCATTCATTGTTGTACCTACTTTATTTTAATTCAAAAGCCAGCTCTGCCGCCGACACAAGTACGGCTTCACCGCTGATCGCTATTCTGCCATTGCCGAGCAGCTCGCATTTCAGATGACCGCCACGCTTTGAAGCCTGATACGCATTGATGACAGGCTTTCCAAGCTCTCCCGACCAATAGTCTGCGATCTGGCAATGTGCCGAGCCGCAGACGGGATCTTCCGCTATGCCAAGCTTCGGACAAAAGCTGCGTGAAACACAGTCTGTTTCCGTACCTTTTGCCGTTGCGTTTTGGATACGTCCTTCGATCTTTTTGAGCAATTCCTGATCCGGTGCCATTGTCCGCACCTGTGCTTCATTTTCAAAAACGCATATCAGGTCAAGTCCGAGGACTGCCTTGACAGGTCTTACACCGAAAGCCCTTTTCATATCATCGGTAACGGGTATCTCCCGAAGCGGATATGTGGGGAGATCCATTCTGTAAAACGAGCCGTCCCTTGTCACGGTAAGGACTCCGCTCATAGTTTCAAACTGCACGGAATCTGCATCGGGTTCATAGTAATTCAGTATCACAAAAGCAGAAGCCAGCGTAGCATGACCGCAAAGCTCGACCTCTGTTGCAGGCGTGAACCACCGCAGATGATAATACTTTTCTTCCTTGACGATGAACGCTGTTTCCGAGAGATTGTTTTCCATAGCCAGCTTCATCATAGCATCTTCCGACACCCATTTTTCCATTACACAAACCGCCGCAGGATTTCCCGAAAACGGCTTGTTAGTAAATGCGTCAACAATATACTGCTTCATCAGATCACACCTCATCTATAAATGTTAAAGCGGACATATCCGCCACCGCTATCCGCACTCCGTCCGTGAACACAAGCTCACCCGCATAGCTGTCAAATATCCGCACCACACCGACCTTTTCCACATACTTGCCGCCCGACTTCTTCTCATCAGGAACGAAGTAGGTCACGCTGATCTGCGGTCGTTCGTCCAAGCTGTCAAGCAGTCGGTTCAGGTTAGTGTTCAGCTCAGTCATTTCGTCCTCTGTCAGCTCGGCTCTGCTGTCGGTCAGCCTTGCAGTTTCGGCAACGGCATCGTCATAGCCCACAAGTGCTGCAAAGGGTGAGAACTGTGCCGCCCTGTCGTGCATTGACATCGGGGGCAGATCATCATACTGTGGACGGGTGAGGTGTTTTATATCGTCGTAGTTATCAGTTATCATTCTTCACATCTTCCCAATATGAACTGCATAAATCCCAAAGTAAACACTTGCTATCATGATTCACCATGTGATCTAAAACGATCTGTTCTGATTCCTCGCACTTATTCTTTACAATTACACTGTACGATTCTGCCAGTAAATGATTAAATATCGCACTTTCAGGTGCATGACTGATAACTGTCTTTGCAATCATAAATGCCTGTTCAGGTTCTTTTTTCGCATAATACCGTAAAACAGCTTGTAATCTGTAGCGGTCTTCGGTATCTCTGCTTTCTATCCATTGTTTCACAAGATCTTCGGTAATTGTCAGCTTTTCAACCTCAGCCGCATATATACCTGTTAATTCTTCGATCGTCGGGTAGAATCTGAATGTCAAATCGCCCTCATAAATCGGTTGGTTGTGATAGTTCTCAAATTGAATACGCTGTTTTGATCTGGGCTTTATTTCTGAATCAAGTGAAAGCTCCTTAACAGGTATCATTATATCAGAAAAGAAAGCCAATTCCTCTGAATCCTTGTACTTTCTATATGTACCGCCCATCGGTATAATGACAAGTGCAGACAGCATACAGCCTTTTTGCGCTGCTGCGTAGGCTTTGTGGTGTCCGTCCAGTAAAGCACAGACAAATCCCGAATGATAATATGCAATTGCCCGTGGTGCATTATCCTTATCAATCAAATCAAGGTAATGATCTGCCCTTTTGGTGTCAAGTGCCGCATTGGATTGCGTTGGATACAGATAAGCCGGGAAACCGCTGGAGGTTGTCAGAAATTCATGATTATAGTATTCACAGCAAGTAGCAGTAATTGTGCTGAGTGAGTCGGGAACATTTGCAAAATAGTGGTCTGTTCCATCGGTAGGATATAGCCTGGCATCAGCGATAACAAAATAACCATCGTCGAGGAGTTCAAGCAACGGGGTAAGCACTTCAATAGCATTATTGATACCTAAATATTCAGAGTTTATCCTGTCACGAATACTTTTGATCTCAGGACAGTCTATATTATCGATTCCATAGCCCCTGGCAAGCAAGGCAGAACAAGTCGGGCAAACCGGATATTGTCCCTGAATCAGAGGTTTTCCGTTCAGCATAAATATAGATTTTACATCATGATCATCGTAATCTATATCCGAGCTTATTGTAGTTAATGCAGATCGTCCACCTGTAACCCTTATCAATATTGCTTCATTACACCAAAGATGATTTTCCACATCAATTGGTTTTTGAATCTCTATCATGCCTTATGTCCCCCTATCTGCCGGTTACGCTCCTTCGCCGTAGCGCCCTCCGTGAAGTCCGTACCTTTCAGAACGGCATTCTTTTCGAATTTGTGTTTGATCGTGAGCATCGCTTCCTGCAATGCTCTCTCTTTTTCAAGAGCCTTCTCATCGTCCGCACGGTCTTGTATAGTTTCTTCCGTATCGAACAGGGAAAGCTGTTCGTAGCTCTCGCTCTCAGGCACATCGCTTTCTTTGATGACATTGCAGGCAACAAGGTTGATATGCCTTGCAAGCAGAGTTTTATCGAAAATACGGTCAAAAAGCGTCATTGTCGATTCGATCATTTTCCTTGTGGACGATGTGTGCTTATCAAGGTTCTGCGTACCGTGGGCGTGTTTCGGGACTTTTCTGCCGTAGCGGTCGGAAACCACTTCGCCCTGATAGTGACCGTCCGCAAGGCTCTCACGGTCGTAGCCGACCGTCAGCACGATCTGATTCGTCACAAGCCCCTTATCCACCAGGTCAAGCGACAGCATATCCGCCATTTCCCACACGATCAGTCGAGTGCGCTCATAGTCACAAGGCTCTTGCAGGACTTGTCCCGATGTGATACTGTTGTTTGACGGCTTATATGCTTTCACATCGGCTATGGTAGTTGGTTCAATGCCCCAAGCGTGATCTATCAGCAGCTCCGCATTCTTGCCGAGGAGCTTATACAGCTTGCCGATATGATAGCGGTCAAGGGAATATCTTGCAATATCACCCATAGTGTAGATGTGGAGCGTTTCAAGGCGCTTTGCCGTGCCTGCGCCCACTCTCCAGAAGTCCGTGATCGGCGTATGCGACCACCATTTATCCTTGAATGTCTGCTCGTCA
>NZ_CACWPP010000077.1 GCF_902762735.1 uncultured Ruminococcus sp. | reverse complement strand
TTTACTTGTTTTTTTGCTGTTTTTGACAGATATTGGCTGTTCACAGCATGATTTAACCCCATATCCGAGGAGGATATGGGGTTTTGAGACAGACTGAACTGCCCCCGAAAAAACGGGGGCAGTCATACTTATGGCTGAATGTCCTGCTCTGCATTAGCAAAGCTGACACCGCCAAACTCTTCGCCGACAGAAAAACGCTTGTCAAGCGGCTTATAAACTCGCGTCCCGTCAACAGGGTCGATCGGGAGGGGCTGCTTTTTAGTTTTGCTCATAGATGCTCTCCTTTCCTGTTTTATAGCTTTAGTTTGTGCATTTCGGACGGCTGTATTCAGTCTGTGAATTACCATATTTTAACATAGCGGTACATTTTATCGTACAGCAGAACTCTGATGGTAAAAAATCTATTGTATTGCAAAAAAAAATGTGCTATAATATACACATCACTAACTTGCAAGGAGTGTTATCAATGAAATACAATAAGAGAAGTGCCTTGATCTTTGCACTTCTGAAAGGGCTTCAGGCAGAGTTCTTCGGGATCTTTGTCATGGTCTTTTTCTGGGCTGTTGCAAAGGCGATGGGCATGTTCGCAAACATCATGTTCGGCTTCACGGGGCTGATGTGCGTGGTCTGCATACTGGCAGATCACGGGCTGAAACAAGGCAGTCTGGCGGCTTCGGCTGACAAGCTGCACGGTGACAGCGTAGGCAGTAATTTCGGCGGACTGCTGGGCATAACAGCCATGCTCCCCTTTTTGCTGACTGCCGTTATCCTGCTCATTTCAAAGCTGGGCGGCGGTTTTGATTTTCTGGCTGTATACAAGATCTCCAACGCATGCCTGTACCCGCTGCTGGATATTTTTGCACATTCGGCAGACATCAAAGATCTCAGGCTCGGGGTCTTTATGCTGATAATCCCATATCTGGCGCTTTTCCCGATCTCTGCATTCATAGGTTTCAGATGGGGCTACAATAAGGTAGATCTTAAAGATATGATAGTTTACAAGAAGAAGTGACACGCTCACTGAAAGGAGCAGACTGTATGAAACTTGCACACATTTCCGATCTTCATCTCGGCAAAAAGCTGGATAACTTCTCACTTATCGAGAATCAAGAGCACATACTCGCGCAGATCATCGACACAGCGCTTTCGGAAGGCTGTGACGGTATTCTTATCGCGGGCGATGTTTACGACAAAAGCATACCCTCTGCCGAAGCAGTAAAGCTCTTCAACGAGTTTCTTACGAACCTGAGCAAGACCCCGCTGGCAGTGTACATCATCAGCGGAAATCACGACAGCTCCGAACGTGTGAACTACGCCAGCGAGATACTTAAAGCTGCAAATATCCATATAGGCGCTGTGTATGACAGCAAGCCCGAGATCATCACTGTCAGTGACGGATACGGCGAACTGGACATCTGCCTGATGCCTTTCGTAAAGCCTTCAACTGTCAAGGGATATTATCCCGATGCCGTGATAGACAGCTATACCGACATGATGCGCGTTGTCATCGAAAAGAGCGGCATTGACAAAAGCAGGCGCTGTGTCATGGTGTGCCACCAGTTCATTACAGGGGCATCCACCTGCGATTCCGAATACGCTTCGGTAGGTACACTTGACAACATTGATGCTTCGGTCTTTGAAGGCTTTGACTATGTGGCGCTGGGTCATATCCACAGTCCGCAGAATATCGCTGAAAATGTGCGCTACTGCGGTTCTCCGCTGAAATATTCGGTATCTGAGATAGATCAGAAAAAATCAGTCACTATCGTTGAGCTGAAAGGCAAGAACGATGTTTCCGTGTACGAAAAACAGCTCGTCCCGCTGAGAGAAATGATACCGCTCAAGGGAAGCTATGACCGGCTCATGGAACGCAGTTTTTACGAAGGTCTCGACCTCGACGACTTTTTCAGCATCACACTGACTGACGAAGACGAGATACCGTATGTTATGAACAAGCTGAGAAATGTCTATAAATACATAGTTTCTTTGAGCTATGACAATATACGCACGCGGACCGAGTCGATAATAAACGGCGAGGTCAGCACAGAGACCAGATCACCGCTGGAGCTTTTCTCTTCACTTTTCAGACAACAGTGGGGAAGAGATATGAGCGATGAGCAGAACGAGTACATCAACCGCATGATCGAAGAAATATGGGAGGACGAAGAATGAAGCCGATAACACTTACTATGCAGGCTTTCGGTCCGTATGCCGAGAAAACCACCATCGACTTTGCCAAACTGGGCGGGAACGGACTTTACCTTGTAGCAGGCGACACGGGTGCAGGCAAGACCACGATCTTTGACGGTGTTTGCTACGGACTTTTCGGGAAAGCCAGCGGTTTCAGCAGGACGAACGATATGTTCAGGAGCGAGTATGCGGGCGCTGAGACAAAAACCTTTGTCGAACTTGAATTTTCTTACTGCGGAAAGCTCTACAAAGTACACCGCGAACCAAAGCAAAAGACCCTGAAAAAATCGGGAAAAGGTCTGACTGACCTCAATACTGTCAACGAGCTGTATATCGAGGGTCAGCTCACGCCGCTGGCTTCGGGCGAAGAAAAGATCAACAAAATGATAAAAGAGATACTCGGGCTGAATTACGAGCAGTATCACAACGTCGCCATGATAGCACAAGGCAGTTTCGCCGAACTGCTCAACGCTTCTACCGAAGAGAGAACTAAGATACTGAGCGCTATCTTCCGCACCGGGAAATACTCGGAACTTCAGGAAAAGCTGAGGTTAAACACCTCCGAAGCTAAGGAGAGCTATGAGCGCTCCAATGACCATATACTGCATCTGCTGAAAGGTGTCGAGCTGAGCGATGATGACCCCGAATATGATACGATACGCGAGGCAGCTGAAAGTGCAGACAGCGTGAGAGCGGCGGAAAAATACATTGAGGAATGCTGTGTCAAGGCGCGTGACTTCGAGGAAGAGAAAAGCAAGGAAGCGTCGCAAGCCCATGCCGCCGCCGAAAAGGCACACAAGTCCGCCGCCCTTGAACTGGAAAACGGCAGGAAACTGAGCGAACTGTTCAACAAGCTGTCTGCCGCAAGTAAAGGACTTGCTGAGCTTGCGCCCGAACTTGAAAAAGCGGCTCAAAATGCCGAGACACAGCGCAAGCGCAAACCCGAACTGACTGAGCTTATCGGCAGATTGGCGGCTGAAAAAAAACAGTTACAGCTTTACGATTCGGCTGAAACGCTGATGAAAGAATCGGAAATGCTGAATAAAAACGCTGTGATTTTGAAAAACGACCTCGATAAACTCCAAAAAAGCATCGAGGCTGATAACAAGCATCACGAAGAGCTGAAAAAGTTTATCGAAGAACTGGGCGACATCGGCGCAAAGCTGGCAAACGCGCAGAATGAGGTCGAAAACCGTGCAAAACAGCTTGAGGAAATAAAAGCTCTCGGCAACGAGCTTAGAAATGCAAAAGATCTCGGAGAAAATGCAGTTTCTGCACTGGAAGATCTGAAGTGCAAAAAAGCGAAAAGCCTAAAAGCAGCAGAAGAACATACCGCTCTGTTCAATTTGTATATCTCCGAACAGGCAGGTCTGCTTGCCGAAGAGCTTGAAAACGATAAGCCATGCCCCGTATGCGGATCTACCCATCACCCGAACAAGGCACACAGGTCTGAAAAAGCACCTGACAAGCAGGCTGTGGACAAAGCCAAGTCTGCCCTTGACAAGGCACTGCATGAGACCGAGACAGCATCAAACTTTTACGCTTCGATAAAAGCAAAGTATGACCAGGCTATCGAAAGCGCAGTTTCCCATGCGGGCAAGTACGGAGAAGGTCTTACACCTGAGCAGATACTGGTCAATACCCGTGAACAGTACGTTATCGTCAACAAAGCACTGATCTCGGCTAAGAACCGCAGTATCGAGCTTTCCGAAAAACAAGACAGGAAAAACAAGGCAGAGAGAGAGCTTGCCGAGATCGAAAAGCGCGTAAAGCTCAGCGAGCATAAGCTCAGTGAGGGCAGCAGCAATCTAAAAGCCATGACTGCCACTGCCGAAGAAAAGCGCAGACAGGGCGAAAAACAGCTGGCAGATCTGCCGCATGCAAACAAGCGCGATGCTATGAATAATATTGCCGCGCTTGACAAGAAATGCGCAGAGATGGAGCAGGCGATAGAGCAGGCAGAAAAGAGATTTGCTGAGCTTGAAAAGCGCCGCACCGAACTTAACGGCGCACTGGGCGAGCTTAAAGAGCAAACCGACGGCAAAGTACAGCCCGATATTGAAACACTCAGCCGCAATCTGAAAGACGCAGCATCTGCCGCCAATGATGCCCTTGAACAACGCGATCACGCAAAACGCAGATTTAATTCGGCATCTTCTCTGCTAAAAAATATTCACGATGAGCTGATAGTCAACAAAAAGCTCAACGATGATTACGCCATGAAAAAAGCTGTCAGCGAGACAGCAAACGGCAATTTGTCAGGCAAGCAGAAAGTCCCGCTGGAGACTTATGTGCAGATGGAGTTTTTTGACAGGATACTTGCAAATGCCAATATCAGGCTATTGCAAATGTCTGACAGGCAGTACGAACTGGTGCGCAGCACAGGTTCAAAGGGCAGGGCAAAGTCAGGTCTTGAACTTGATGTGAAAGACCATTTCGGCAGTGCGAACAGAAGCGTCAAATCACTGTCGGGCGGCGAGAGCTTCATGGCTTCGCTGGCGCTGGCGCTGGGATTTTCGGACGAGATACAGCGCTCTTCGGGCGGCGTGCAGATAGACTCGATGTTCGTTGACGAAGGCTTCGGCAGTCTTGACGAGCAGTCTCTCGGCAAAGCCCTGAAAACACTGAAAGGGCTTGCTGACAATTCCAGACTTGTCGGAGTTATCTCCCATGTACCTGAGCTTGACGAAGTTATCAACAAGAAAATAATCGTTACCAAAGACAAAGCAAAAGGCAGTACTGCCAAGATCATTGTGGAATAAACAGCCTTACTGCCAAAGGCGACAATATGAATCCCGTGAGATCAGCTGCGGCAGCCGCAATAAAGATGCGGCTGTCGGGCTTTTTTCTTTGTGCGGCAGAATAAACTGCTATGGTATAGAATGTGGTCTCGGTGGAAGCCATCAGCACACTTGCTGTTCTGCCTGCAAAGCTGTCAGGGTGGATACGGGTGAAAAGTCTGCTGACCGCTGCCAGTGCGCCGCTGCCGGAGACAGGTCTTATGATCGCAAGATCAAGGCATTCTTTAGGGAAACCGAGCCCTTTGGTCAATGGTGCGAACAGAGATGTGAGCATTTCTGCCGCCCCCGATGAAGTGAACATGCCCACAGCTGTCATAAGCAGCACAAGCATGGGTATCAGACCCAGCGAGGTGTTAAGACCCTCTTTCGCGCCTGCGGTGAATTCTTCCGTAACATCAACGCGGTTTATAATGCCATATAACAATATTAGCATTATAAGCAGCGGAACTATCATATCAGTTACATGCATTTTTATCTCCCCCTGCAAACAGTACAGCCGCAGTGATACACCCAACTGCGGCAGATGCAAGCGATGTGACAAGCACCGCAGGCATTATCTCAAACGGCGATGCTGAACCGTTTTCAGCCCTCAGCGCCGCTATCGTCACGGGTATTAGCTGTATCGAAGCGGTGTTGAGTACAGTCAGCAGTGCAGTGTTCCTTTTGGGACGGAGGCTTTTTTCAAGTGCTTTGACTGCCGCTATGCCCGTTGGTGTGGCGGCGTTGCCCAGCCCGAGCAGGTTGGCTGTCAGGTTAAGGCTGACGGCTTTTCGCGAACAGCTGTCAAGTCTGCCAAACAACAGCCTTATTATAGGTGACAATACCGCTGACAGCTTTCTTGTCAGCCCCGAGCTTTCAGCAACGCGCATAAGCCCGCTCCACAGTGCCATCGTCCCCGCAAGAACGATGCCCAGCCGCACCGACTCCGTGCAGGAGTTTATTGCCGAAGCGGAAATACCTTCCCACGTATCGTTGATACACCCCGCTAAACACGATAATATGAGCATTATTACAAGTATTGCTGAAAGCATGTCTATCCTCTTTTCTGTACTTTTGATACTTTTTTTGCCCCGAGAGCAAATAAATATTTTTACTATTTAGAATAAATACCAATTTTAGCAATATTAGACAGCCAAAATATGACAGTAAATATTCAGATAAGTAATATTCCAATGTGCATAGTGCTGAAATTTGCTAAATCACGGATTATAATTAACAATTTCGTTAGTAACGCTTGACAAATAATAACTAAATTGGTATAATATTAACATGATGATGTTGACCCGTATGCGGTCGAAAATTTATAGGAGAAAGGACTGACCATCTAATGAAATCAACCGGAATCGTTAGAAAAGTAGACGAACTGGGCAGGATCGTATTGCCCATCGAACTCAGGAGGAGCTATGATCTTGCGGTAAAGGATGCTATCGAGATCTACACCGATGATGACATGATAATCCTCAAAAAATTCCAGAGAAGCTGTGTATTCTGCGGCAAGACCGAAAATCTTGTTGACTACAAGGGAAAGTCGATCTGCGCCGACTGCGCCACAGAGATAAAGGGTGCGAAGTAATACCCTTTCCATGCTTAAATCTTATGCTGCCGAACATACCAATATTACAGTACAAGGCAACAAAAAAGCTCTGTCTATCATTGACAGAGCTTTTTTTCATATGTCCCGATTTGGTCGTGTACTGCTTTCATCGCCGAAAGCGGGGGAAAGATAACATCAACTCAGTTTTTCCTCATTGATAAAGGTATTTTGCAGTGATGTGCTAAAGGGATAGTCATATTATAAAATCTTCTACCTTTAGATCTCGGTCAAGCACTGCTATCTCAAGATATTTTCGCTTGCCGTAGTGATTGAACCTCGCGCGGGGCGAATAGCTCCATATAACATGCTTGATCCCCGCATCAGGCTTGCTGAATTCGCTCACGATCCACACAGGGCAATCCTCAAAGCCATTTTCGAGTGAAGCATTTTTATAAAAGCTCTCCCCGCACTTTATTATAGGCGTACAGCCATATTCCTCTGAAATGCGGTCACAGAACGCTCTCAGTTCAGGCAGAAGTTTTTCGTTATCGGGCGAGACCAGTCTGTAAAAGCCGCTGAAGCGACAGTCCACCACAGGACGCAGTTTTCCGCTGAGGTCTCCGCAGACATTGATATAGTGCTGTGCCTGTTCTTCGCCGCTAAGCTCGGGATCAAACATATGCACCATGCCCACAGGCATCGCCGTTTTGGAAGAGCCTGCGCGGTTCTGACGATAGCGCTCGTCCTCGTAAACATCGCCTTTCGTGGCGCGTATATAGCAGAACTGTATATCCTGTCTTGCAAAATTTATCCAGTCTACCCTGCCCGCATCTTCTGTCAGCACAACTCCCCTGTTCGGGTAAACATGCCTGTCAGGTCGGTTGAACCAGATCTCGCCCGAAAACACAAGTATCGCCATATCAACGATGATGACCAGCAGTGCCAGCACAAAAAAGAATATCATCAGCTTACGAAGGATATGTTTTTTAGGTCTCTCCGCAGCCGCAAACTGTTCTTCGTCTGCATCAGGCTGTTCATCGTCAAAAGTCTCTTCTTCATCATCGAAAGACTCTTCATCTTCGTCAAACGAACTTTCTTCGCCGAGATCCTCTTCTTCCTCGAAAACCTCTTCATCGTCGAAAGCCACTTCATCAAAAGGCTCTGCTTCGTCAAAGTCCTCTTCTTCCTCACCGAATGCGGCATATTCATTATAAATATTAGCTCTCGCCTCATCGCTGAGGCGAAAGCTATTTTCAGTGTTATTTCTTTTCGGTTTCCTTCTCATCAGTTACCTCAACGGATCTGTTCAGCTGCGCAAAATTATAGGTATCCAGCTTTTCACTGACCATTTTGGTTATCTCACGGAAAGCGTCCTGAAACGGACAGTTCCCCGATGCGCCCCTATTGCAGTCAGCATCGGGCTGCAAACAGCGTGAAAAGCAGTATGTACCTTCGATAGCCTCAATGACCATACGCAGGGTCATGTCTTTGGGGTCTTTTGCGATCATATAACCGCCCTGAGTCCCCTTGAACGACTTTACCAGCCCCGCTGACACCAGTTTGCGCAGTATTTTCAGCGAGAAGCGAAGAGTAACACCGGTCTTGTCGGAAAGAGTTTTGGCATCCAGCTTGCCGTCAGCCTTACACAGCTCAGCAGTTATCCTGACGGCGTAATCTGCTTCCAGAGTTATGTACATGGCATCACCACCCCATTAGTCGAGATAATCTCTGACTTTATTGCTGCGGTTCGGGTGGCGGAGCTTTCTGAGTGCCTTAGCCTCTATCTGACGGATACGCTCACGAGTTACCTTGAACTCCTGACCAACTTCCTCCAGTGTTCTCGATCTGCCGTCCTCAAGACCGAAACGCAGTCTCAGTACCTTTTCTTCGCGCTCAGTCAGCGTCGAAAGCACCTGATCTATCTGCTCTTTCAGCAGCACCAGCGATGCAGCCTCAGCAGGTGCGGGCGCATCATCATCGGGGATAAAATCACCCAGATGCGAGTCTTCCTCTTCACCGATAGGCGTTTCCAGCGATACAGGGTCCTGCGCTATACGCATTATCTCTCTTACCTTATCAACGCTCATCTCCAGGTCCTCAGCTATCTCTTCGGGTGAAGGGTCATGACCGTTCTTATGCAGGAGCTGAGAAGAAGCCTTCTTTACCTTAGTGATAGTCTCCACCATATGCACAGGTATACGTATGGTCCTTGCCTGATCTGCGATAGCCCTTGTTATAGCCTGTCTTATCCACCATGTAGCGTAAGTCGAGAATTTAAAGCCCTTCTTGTAATCGAACTTTTCCACTGCCTTGATAAGACCCATATTGCCTTCCTGAATGAGATCCAGGAAGCTCATGCCTCTGCCCACATATCTCTTTGCGATGGATACTACCAGACGCAGATTTGCCTCAGCAAGTCTCTTTCTTGCCTTAGTAGCCTCCTTGTCATTATCGCCCGACATCATTTCAGCAAGATGTATCTCCTCCTCAGATGTCAGCAGCGGCACTCTGCCTATCTCCTTCAGATAGATCTTTACAGGGTCATCTATGGCGATCCCGTCGGTGGAAAGCGAGATGTCAACATCTTCCTGATCGAGGTCGTCCTCAGGATTGTTGAAATCCAGAGTATCATCAACTACAACGTCATCAATGATCTCGATATTAAGCTCACTGCATTTCTCATAGACACCGTCCATCTGGTCAACATCGAAATTCAGCTTTTCCAGTGCATCGGTTATCTCTTTGGTCGTCAGCTTGCCTGTCTGCTTACCATGTTCAAGCAGGTTATCAAGTATCTTGCTCTTATCAATCATAATTTACTCTCCTTTTCAGGTTTTGACTTCCCGCTGCTCAGGTCTTTTTCCTTTGCAGCTCAGCTACCTTCTGCATAAACTCTTCCCTGCTGGGCGTTCCTGCATTTTTCACTTCTTTTTTCTTATTATAATCCTTTATGGACTGAATATACTGCCGCGCCACTTCCGCATCAACATTGTACTCTGCATATTTGTTCAGAAACCTCCTGATGCATTCAACTTCTTCGTGAGAAAACTCATCCAGTAAAGCCTCAGGCGTGACATATTCGCCCACGGTAAGCCTGCCCATTATGCAAAGAAAGACCTTTCTGTTAAAATCGTCCGTAAACTCGTCAGGTGAGATCCCTTTACACAATTCGGCAGCATTATCGCCATTATAATATATATAATAGATCAGCCCTCGCTCAGCCTTGAATGCTTTGTTATTGGGCACATTCTCCTCATCTGCCGCCATCTGCCTGAATTCTTCGCGCTTTTCGGTCTGTGCATCAAACTCTTTCAGCCTGCCTGCAACGTCATTGACAGATGCCCGCACCACATCGAAAGTCAGGTCATACTTTTCAGCCATTTCATGTTCCATCATATCGCGCACGGTCTCATCAGGCTCAAGCGCCATAGCATGGTATGCTTTTTTCAGAAAATTGTTCTTTTCAACGCGCTTGTTCATATCGACCCCGCGCCCAAAAACTTCCAGTTCAAAATCAAAGCCGTCAGTGGCGTTATTGACAAGGTATTTAAAATGGTCTTCACCAAATTTATTGATATATTCATCGGGGTCTTTAGCCCCCTCCATGCGCAGCACACTGCTGCCCATACCGCCCTGCCTCAGCATACTTACAGCCCTCAGCGCCGCTTTCTGTCCGGGTTCGTCCGAATCGTAGCAAATGACGACTTCATCTGCATACGTTTTCATCGCCTTTACCTGCTCTTTTGTCAGCGCAGTACCGCATGAAGCGACAGCATTATGGAAACCGTGCTGATAAAGCGAGATAACGTCCAGATTACCTTCGCACAGCAGCAGCTTGCGCGACTTAACGGCATCGTCCTTAGCGTAGTTGAGCGAAAAAACGAACCTTGCCTTTGAGTAGCCGTCAAGCAGTTTATCATTACCGTTCTTTCTGAAAGCCTCAGATGTAGTATCGCCTGTATTGAGGTATTTTCGCTTGTCATCGCCCAGCGTTCTTCCGCCGAAGCCGACTATATTGCCTGCCACATCGATAAACGGGAACATCGCCCTGTCCACAAAGAAATCATACGTGCGCCCCGTCTTGTAAGAACGTCCCAGCAGCGAAGCCATGAGCAGTTCGTCCTCGCTGTATCCCAGTGCCATCATATGGCTTTTCAGTGCTGAAAAGCTGTTTGGCGCACAGCCCATGCCGTACTTGTTTATGGTGGCAGCGTCCAGCTTCCTCTGCTTCATCAGATAGTTCAGACACCTTACACCGTCAGGCGTTTTAAGCTGTGCACGAAAGAATTTCGCAGCTGCCTTATTCATCTCATAAATGCGCATTCTTCGCTTATAGCTTTTATCACTGTCGCTGCTGAAAGATGGCACAGTCATGCCCGCACGCTGCGCGAGATAGTTGATAGTGTCCATAAAACCGAGGTTTTTGTACTTTCTGACAAAAGCTATGACATCACCGCTGACACCGCAGCCGAAGCAGTGGAAAAATCCCTTGTCGGGCACGACACTGCACGATGGCGAATCATCGGCATGGAAAGGACATTTGCACATAAATCCGCGCCCCGACATTTTTAGTTCGATGCCGTTTTCGCGCATCACTTCATTTATGGGGTTCTCAAACTTGAGTTTTTCAAGAAATTCCTGATCCAATGTGATCCCCCTGTCTTACTTTACCATCCACGCCGCAGGTATAAACAACTCTTTGAAAGTTTCCACCGCGAACACATCTGTCATGCCCGAAATATAATCACAGACCGCCATATCTATGCCGTAGTGATAGGCAAGGTTCATATACATGGCGGGCAGTGCCTCAATGTGGTCGGTGTAATATTTGTAGAGAAAGGCTATCATATCCTGCGCCTTGCGTTCTTCCGACTTGCAGGCTGGGTTGGTATAAACGCTGTCAAACATAAATCTGTGAAGCTGTTTATAAGCCTTTTCGACCTCAGGGGACATTCTCAGAATGCCCTCAGCGCCCTCCGCCTCGTCACGTTCATGCAGACCGTTTTCGATAAGCGAGCAGACCAATGTGGTTATCCTTGCTGACTTAGAGTGCCCCAGAACATTCGTTATCGCGGAGGGAATATCTCCTTCTTTAAGTATCCCCGCCCTGATGGAGTCATCAATATCGTGATTTATGTAGGCTATCACATCTGCAAAGCGCACCGCATAGCCCTCATAGCTGTTGGCGACCTGATTTGTGTGTTTCAGTATACCGTCCCTGACCTCTCTCGTCAGGTTAAGCCCTGCACCGTCCTTTTCGAGAATATCCACCACCCTCAGGCTTTGCTCATAGTGATGGAAACCATACGGGCTAAGTTCATTCAGCATACGTTCGCCCGCATGCCCGAAAGGTGTATGCCCCAGGTCATGCCCCAGCGCTATCGCTTCGGTGAGATCTTCATTGAGCCTCAGCGCCCGCGCTATCGTCCGCGCTATCTGGCTGACTTCCAGCGTGTGAGTGAGGCGCGTGCGGTAATGGTCGCCCGCAGGTGACAGAAACACCTGTGTCTTATGCTTCAGCCTTCTGAAAGAGTTGCAGTGCAGTATCCTGTCCCTGTCCCGCTGGAACTCGGTGCGCAGTGCGCACTTGTCCTCCTGCCGTTCACGGCCTTTTGTCGTGTCGGCAAAAGCGGCTTTTTCGCACAAAAAAGTATGCTCAAAATGCTCAGACTGTTCTCTTGGAAGCATAGTGTTCACCCTTTCAGCTTTTTTTGAAAAGAATCTACACAAATATATAGCCCCAAAGTTTTAAAAATGCCTTTATTTTTACATAAAGGCATCAAATCTTTGTATACTGTTACAAATTCCTAAGCGAAATCCGCCCACAGATCTGTATCTTCTGACAATTCAAGCTGACCGTTTGAAACATCAGTCAGTTTGCGTTTCAGCTCTTCCACCAGTTCGGACTTACACAGCACCGAAAGATTCACCGTATCAGCGAAGTCCTCCTTTTCGGTGATGACCCCGAATTCGGGCAGAAGATAGCTCACCCGACCGTACAGCGTATAGTCACATGAAAAGCTGATGCGCGAACATTCGCACATCTCCATCTTCCTTGCCGCCGCCACAGCCAGCGAGCAAGCCTGCGAATAGGCGCGCACAAGACCGCTTGCGCCCAGCAGTACACCGCCGAAATATCTTGTGACCACCACGCACACATCTGTCAGCCCCGCCTTGTTTATCACATCAAGCACAGGCACGCCGCCCGTCCCCTGAGGCTCACCGTCGTCGGAATAGCGCGAAGCGTTGCCGTCACGCAGGACATAAGCATAAACATTATGCCGCGCCTTGCGGTTCTGTGATCTTATATGTTCAATGAAAGCCACAGCTTCCTCAGCGGTCTTTACGGGACAGATATGCCCGATAAATTCGCTTTTCTTCTCGGTAAAGCTGTCACTTGCATACTCATATACAGTTGTGTAGCTCATAGTCATTTACCTCTTTTCGGGGTGAAAAAAAGAGCGGAAAACATTCCGCTCTTCAGCTTCACAAAAATTAGCCGAGGTTGAATCTCTTCTTGAACCTGTCAACACGTCCGCCGCTGTCAACCAGCTTCTGCTTACCGGTGAAGAAAGGGTGGCACTTGGAGCAAATTTCAACCTTTATGTTCTCCTTAGTAGAACGGGTGTTGATAACGTTGCCGCAAGCACAAGTGATAGTAGTCTCGACATACTTGGGGTGAATACCTTCTCTCATTTCAGTGACCTCCTTCCAAACTAAAAATTATGGCTCATAGAAGCCCATCATCCTTAGTTCAGACAGTAGTTCTATGCAGCATTCATTATTTCGTCCTATTCAGACCTGATAATTATATCACGACATTCGTTATTTGTCAAGCGCCGCAGTGAAATTTTATCATTTTTCACAAATTATCAACAGAGCTAGCTGATATACAAAAGCATCTTCAACAAATATCAGAGCTTAATATCCTTAAAAGCGGCTATGACATCATTCTCGATTATCTCCAGCTTGCCGCTGTCGCAGAGTGAAGCCACCAGCGGGTCGATGGGCAGTTTTGCCAGAACTTTGAGGTCATACTGAGCGGCTATCTCGTCCACATGGCTGTCACCGAACAGCTTTATCTCCCTGCCGCAGTCGGGACACTTGATATAGCTCATATTCTCGATAAGACCTAAGATAGGCACATTCATCATCTTTGCCATTCTAACGGATTTCTCCACCACCAGCGACACCAGCGACTGCGGTGAGCTTACTATAACTATACCGTCAACAGGCAGAGACTGGAAAACAGTCAGCGGAACATCGCCTGTTCCGGGAGGCATATCGACGAACATATAATCAACATCGCCCCACGCCACATCAGTCCAGAACTGAGTAACAGCACCCGCGATGACAGGACCTCGCCAGATAACAGGGTCATTGGTGTTCTCCATCAGCAGATTTATCGACATGACCTTTGTACCGAACTCGCTCTCGCACGGGAAAAGCGCATCTTCTGTGGTGACAGGGCGCTCGTTTATGCCGAATATCTTGGGTATGGAAGGTCCTGTAATATCGGCATCGAGAACAGCTGTCTTAAAGCCCTTTCTCGCATGATCGACAGCCAGCAGAGATGTCACCAGCGATTTGCCGACACCGCCCTTGCCGCTGACAACAGCGATGACCTTCTTTACATTGGACATATAGTGCGGCTGTGCTTTTTGTATGCCGCTTTCTCTCGAAGAGCAGTCAGCCCCGCAGGAGCCGCAGTCGTGTGTACATTCTTCACTCATTTGAAACGTTCCTTTCTACGTTAAGATACATTTATTATAACACAGTGTACCATAAAAATCAACCCCGTTCACGGAAATCAATTTTCAAAAAATCAGGTTTCAAAAGTTACATTTATATTTCAGATTATACAAATTACTGGACAGAGTACCTGGAAAATGATATAATA
>NZ_CACWPP010000076.1 GCF_902762735.1 uncultured Ruminococcus sp. | reverse complement strand
ACTTGTTTTTTTGCTGTTTTTGACAGATATTGGCTGTTCACAGCATGATTTAACCCCATATCCGAGGAGGATATGGGGTTTTGAGACAGACTGAGCGGACTGGAAACCAGTCCGCTTTTATTATGATTTTTCTTCATGTATCTTTTTCAGATCTATCATTATGCCGACTTTTGCAAGGGCTTTTACAGCAGTTTCGGTGTCAACAGGGAAAATTTCGCTCCTGCCCGTCTGACGCTCGCCCTCAAAATGAAGCAGCTGTATGAAATTCTCTGAAAGATCATCTTCCGAATACAGCATGCCCATGATGTAGCTGTTTTTTATGGCGTAGTAGTTGACAGGCTTTAGCCGCATCAGCGCTTTGCAGTCCTGCTTCATATCGCGGCACAGTCCATCAAAGTCATCGTCCACAAAATTTATCTTGCGGCACTTCATGTTCTGCACGCGCTTTTTCAGCGGGGGCTCAGCCTCCGCTGTTTTCTTTTTGAAAAACAGTAACATGAGTTTTTAGCCTCACTTTTTCAGAAGCCTTTCCAGCAGTACCTTGCGGCACTCGGCTTCCAGCTTGTCGTTTATCTGTTCAGGCTTGTACGGCTGACCTGTCTTGCGCGTCATGCAGTAGGAGATTATGTGGTCAGCAAGGCGAGGGTTCTTTGACAGCAGAGGACCGTGCAGATATGTGGCAGTCACATTCTTCTCGGTGTAACCCTCTACCGAACTTGCGAACTCGTTGCCGTTGCCTGCCAGAACTTTGCCGAAAGGAGTTTTAACGTTGGTGGTCTGACCGCCGTGATTTTCAAAGCCGATGACTTTGTATTTCTTGTCGCCCAGAGTAGTTTCCACCACGATGTTGCCGATGCACCTTTCGCGCTTGTTGGTGGAAGCCACTGTGTAGTAGTCGAAAAGTCCCAGACCCGGTATCTTCTTGCCGTTGGAGTCTTTGTAATACTGCCCCATCAGCTGGTAGCCGCCGCATATCATCAGGAAGTATACGCCGTTCTCGTAAGCCTTGCGTATATTGTCTTTCAGACTCAGCAGGTCATCTGCAAGCAGCTGCTGTTCAAAGTCAGCACCGCCGCCCAGATAAACTATATCAACGCCGCTGAAATCGGTATCCTTATCGCCGAGATCGTGTTTTACCACCTCAGTTTCGATGCCGCGCATCCTGCATCTGTATGAAAGTATCTCAACGTTGCCGCTGTCGCCGTAGAGGTCCAGCATGGCGGGGTACATGTGTAATATCCTCAGTTTATCCATTTTCCCTGCCCTCCTTGACTTTTGCTTTGTAGCGCTTTATTGCGGCGCGTGTCGGCTGTATAGCTGTATAGTTGGCGATGGCATACTTGTCGCCCTTGTTTTTGAAGAATTCCGCCATAGCATCGTCAAGTTCGGGTCTGACGACTATTTTATCAGGGTCATAGCCCGAACATTTTATCCTTATCGCTATGTCATACGCCCTTGTGCCGCTGGTGACGACCCTTGTAACATCGTTGAACACCGAGAAATTGATGTCCCATATCCATGAAACATCGTGACCGTCAGCGAGGTTGTCGTTAAGCACGAAAAGCAGTTCCTTTTCGCCCTTGTGTTCGTTCATTACACGGAGAGTCATGTTTGCGCCCACAGGGTTCTTAGCCAGATTTACAAGTAAGCTGCTGCCATCTACCCTGAACTTTTCAAGTCTGCCGTTGTTGACCTCAAACTTTTCAAAAGTCTCATGCAGTACTTTTTTGTCGAAATTGTAGAGACTTGCCGCCGCATATACCGCTGAAAGGTTGTACACGTAGTAGATGCTGTTGTGGCTTATCTTGTATTCTTCGCCCTCAAATTCGATGGAGGGAACATCCAGCTTGACATTTTTTGCGGTGACATACGGCTTTACATCACCGAAACCGCATTTCGGACAGCGGAATTTTCCCACATGGGAGTACTGATAGTAGTCATATTTGAGTTCTTCACCACAGCGCGGGCAGAACTTGCCTTCACCGACTTCATAAGGCTTTTCGGTAGCACCTGCGTATTTCTCAACGCTGAAATAGAAAATGTTCTTGTTTTTGGGATTTGCAAGCCCCAGTCTTGAAACGTTGGGGTCATCGGCATTAAGCACGACGTTGCCCTCAAATGTTTCAAGGAATTTCTTGACTTTTAGGATAAGCGTTTCGACCTCACCGTTGCGGTCGAGCTGGTCGCGGAAGAAGTTTAAAAGCACCAGCGTTTCCAGCTTCATCTTCGAGAAAATGACGGGCACATGGCTCTCGTCTATCTCCAGCACCAGATAATCTGCCTTGACCCTGCCTTTCATATCGCAGTTCTGCAAAAGCAGTGAGGTTATGCCTGTATCGAGGTTGTTGCCCTGTTTGTTGGTGATTATCTTCTTGCCTGTGCTTTCAAAGATGTGGTTCAGGTAATTTGTCACCGATGTTTTGCCGTTTGTGCCTGTTACTGCGATGATGGGGCAGTCCACCTTGAAAGCCTTCAGGCAGTCCTTGTTCATCTCCCAGAGTATCAGTCCCGGAGCGTTGCCCGCATCTCTGCCCAGCAGATGCAGTGCCTTTACCATAAATTTGCCGAACCAGATGGTCAGCGTATTTTTTAAGCTCATATCAAATCTCCGAATTAATCAATAATTTTCTTTATTACTATCCCCTTAACACACCACTGCAAAATACTTCTATCAATGAGGAAAAAACTGAGTTGATGTTATCTTTCCCCCGCCAACTGTATTCAATTCCCGATATAACATCGTTTATTTTGGTGTATCAGCGGGATAATCACAATTTTCTTTATTATGTGTCCCCCAATTTTGATGTGTATTGCTGATGATACAAAATGGCTAACAATACACAACCAAATTGGGATTTATGTGTATCCCGTGCCGCCTGAGAACGGCTTGTCCGATGATCTTCAAAACACTCTGCCCGCCCCGAATTGCTATAGCAATCCAACTGTTTAAATTCACAAAACCCAGTCTCAAAAGCTAGGATTTATGGGTTTTGTGACTGGATTTTGTCTGAATTTTAAGGCGGATTGCTATAATGCGGCGTGGATCATAGTTTTGTCAGGCGCATTTGCCGCACGGCTCTGCTTGTTTTCATTTCTTGACGAAAACCTCGAAATATTTCCTAAAAACAGGTCTGATAGGCGGTGAGATCATATTAAGTTCTATCTCCTGCGGTGTGAAAAAACGAAGTTCTTCTACCTCTTCGGGCTGAGGTCTCAGTTCGCCGCTGAACTTGCGGCAGATGTATATTATCTCAACATTTGAGACTTCATCGCCGTTTGGGTAGATGTAGTGGGCTTCACTGCCCGAGTTTACATAGAAAAACTCCAGCTCTTCTGCGGTAAGACCTGTTTCCTCGAAAAGTTCGCGCTTGGCACAGTCCTCGACCTTTTCATCTATCTCGACAGAACCGCCTGCGTAGCCCCAGAGGTGGTTGTCAGTGCGTTTGCCCAGCAGAAGTCTGCCATGTTCATCAACGCATATCACACTGCCCGCACACTGTATTATCGTTCTTTTTCCGACCAGCTTGCGCATCTCTGAAATATAGCCGCTCACAGCACAGACCTCCTATACCATATCGCCCTCATACAGCTGAAAGCCGCCGTCTTTGACAGCCGTTGGAACTTATCTGTACGCCGTCATCGGCATACTATTCTATAATATAACAAATCAGCCGAAATGTCAATAGCGAAGATGACCGAAGTTTGCTGTCCGGGGTGCGTTTTTGTTTTTCTGCCAATTCTGATGTGTATTGCCGCAACATGAAATGTCTGTTGTTCGTATTGCTTTATCCGCCGAAGGCAAGGAAAGATATTGGGCGCTCAATTATCCTTTTGTTCGCCGCATTTTTAGTTGGTGTGCTAAATACCTTTATCAATGAGGAAAAACTGAGTTGATGTTATCTTCCCCCCGCCGCAGTCGGGGTAAAGATAACATCAACTGTATTCAATTCCCGATATAACATCGTTTATTTTGGTGTATCAGCGGGATAGTCATATTTGTTTTTACTAAATGTCAGCTTGTCATTTTAGATTTTCCGACTGCATAGTATTAGATATACGACTTGTCTTACAGAAAGGAAAGATGATAATGCTTGGAATTTTAGAACAAAGCCTTGAACACACCACGCCAAAGATACCACAGTCAGAGCGGCGCGGGCTGACCTCAGCGGAGGCTGCCCACCGCTTGTCGGAGGACGGTGCAAATCTGCTGGGCGGCAAAAAGAAGAAAGGTCCTCTTAAAATATTTGTGGGGCAGTTCCATGATGTTATGGTGATGATACTTCTCGGGGCGATGGTGGTATCTGTACTGCTGGGGCAGTACACCGATGCCGTACCCATCATCGCGGTGGTGGTCATAAACGCCTTTTTAGGATTTATTCAGGAATATCGCTGTGAAAAGACCCTTGAAAAGCTGGAAGCCATGACTGCCCCGACCGCCCGCGTTTACCGCGATGGCGCTGTTAAGACCATTCCTGCCGAAAAAGTGGTCTGCGGTGATGTTTTTGCCGTTGAAGCGGGCGACAAGATACCTGCTGACGGCTACATAATCAGCTGTAAAGCCCTCTGCTGTGACGAAGCTATACTCACAGGTGAAGCTGAACCTGCCCGCAAACAGCCCCGCCGCGATGAAGTGGATTTTTCATCGCTGAATAAGGAATATATGGCTTATATGGGTACTGTTGTCACTAAAGGCACTGCCATTATCGAAACGACTGCCACAGGCAAGCGCACACAGATGGGGCGCGTTTCGGTGATGCTAGACAGTATCGGTGAAGAACTGACACCTTTGCAGAAAAAGCTGGCTGAACTTGGCAGGACACTGGCAGTCATCTGCATAGTCATTTGCTTTATCGTTTTCATAGCGGGACTTCTGCGGGGCGAACCTCTGCTTGATATGGCTATGACGGGCATAACCATCGCCATCGCCGCCATACCTGAGGGTCTGCCTGCGGCTGTGACGATAGCACTTTCGCTGGCGGTGCGCAAAATGCTGAAGAGAAACGCACTTGTTCACAGACTTCATTCTGTGGAAACGCTGGGCTGTGCATCAGTTATCTGCACCGATAAAACAGGTACAGTCACACAGAACAAGATGAAAGTCACAACCCTGACCGATGCAGAGGGTACGCCCATCTCGGCAGATGAACTGCCTGCCGAACTGCCCGATGCTATCCGTGAACTGCTGACCTGCGGGGCTGTATGCTCAAATGCTGAACTGGTGGAGAATTCGCCGTCACTGTTAAAGGGCAAGAACCCTCTGCCGCGATTTACCGCCAACGGCGGCCCGACCGAGTGCGCCATAGTTACTGCGGCGGCTGAGGCGGGCATTCGCGCTGATGCCTTAGACCTCACAAGACAGGACGAGATACCCTTTGACAGCGAGAGCCGTTCAATGACAGTGATTTGCCGTGACAAGGCAGGGCGGGTCATTTCCTACAAAAAGGGAAGCGCTGATGTCATAATAAATGAATGCACTTCCGCGCTTACTGCGGCGGGCGTAAAGCCTTTCGGCAGTGCTGAAAAGCCGGCTGTTCTGCGGCAGGGCGATACCCTTGCGGCTGAGGGACTGCGTGTGCTGGCATTCTGTAAGACAGAGGAGGGGAGAACTGTCTTTCTCGGGCTGATGGGCATGCAAGACCCGCCTCGACCCGAAGCGGCGGCGGCAGTCCGTCAATGTCAGCGGGCAGGCATAAGGACTGTGATGATAACAGGCGACCATAAGCTGACTGCCGCCGCCATCGCAAGGCAGGTGGGCATTATGAAGCAGGGAAGTCTTGTTCTCACAGGTACTGAACTTGATGCCATCACCGATGAACGCTTGACTGAGATAATCGACAACTGCGCTGTTTTCGCCCGAGTGACACCTGCACACAAGCTGAGGATAGTCAAGGCTTTCAAGGCTAAGGGTCATATCTGTGCCATGACAGGCGACGGTGTAAACGATGCGCCTGCCGTCAAGGAAGCAGACATCGGCGTGTCGATGGGCATTCAGGGTACTGAGGTAACAAAGCAGGCGGCAGATATAATACTGCTCGATGACAACTTTGCAACGCTTGTCAGCGCAGTGGAGGACGGAAGAACGATATATGCGAATATACGAAAGTTCGTGCGTTATATGATCTCCAGCAATATCGGTGAAGTGGTGACGATGTTCGGCGGGATAATGATGGGTCTGCCGATGGTGATGCTGCCTGCGCAGATATTGCTGGTCAATCTGGTGACAGACAGTCTGCCTGCGGTGGCGCTGGGTCTTGAACCGCCCGAAAGATCTGTGATGGAAAGAAAACCGCGAAAAGAGAGCGACAGCTTTTTCAGCGGGGGACTTCTCTGGCGAATGCTTTTGAGGGGCATTCTTATCGGCATATGCACCCTTGCGACATTCACGATGCTCCTGAAAGCGGGCGAATCTCTTCCTGCGGCGCGTACAGGTGCGCTCATCACCCTTGTGCTGAGTCAGCTTATACATGTATTTGAGTGCAAGTCCGAAGAAAAAACTCTGTTCACAGTTCCGCATTTTAACAATGGATTTCTGCTATTCGCTGTGACGGCTTCTGCGGCGGCGCTGTTTGCGGGCATTTATGTACCTGTACTGGGAAAAATATTCAGCACTGCCGTGCCCGACCTGCGCTGTCTTATACTATCGGTTTGCTCGGCGTTCTCTGTGCCTGTGCTGTCGGGATTTGTGTGGTCAGCAAAGAAGTTCGGCAGACGCAGTACATTCGATATGCCTGCGAAAGAATAGATAGATCGATTGGTCATTCGGCTGAAAAAACCAAAACAACGGTTTTGCAGAACTCAAGGTGGCTGCCGTATATTATTTTACTGCATTATCAGCCGGTATTCAAAAGGGATAGTCATATAAAAAATGCTGTGCGGCACTTGCATACCGCACAGCATTTTAGTTTGTCAGAACAGCGCTTTTATCCTGTCTGTGAAACAAGTGACTTTAATATACATCAAGTCTGCTGCTTTACGATGTATAGTGAGATATGTCACTTGAAAATATCCTTGATCTTTTCCAGCTTATCCCTGAAAGAATTGCGCTTAGCGTAGTTCTTCTCGTTGAGGGAAGCCTCAAATTCACGCAGCTTTTCCTTCTGCTCGCGTGTGAGGTTGCGTGGGACTTCCACACTGATACGCACGTAATGGTCGCCGTAATCGCTGCGGTTGAGGCGCTTTATGCCCTTGCCTTTAAGCCTGAAAACAGTGTTGTTCTGTGTGCCTTCGGGCACTGTGTACTTGACCTTTCCGCCCACAGTGGGAACAGTTATCTCGTCGCCCAGAGTAGCCTGTGCGTAGGTTATCGGTATGTCAGTCCATACATCGTAGCCGTCGCGCTCAAATATCGGGTCGGGCTTGACACTTATGCTTATGTGCAGGTCGCCGTTTGGACCTCCGTTTGTGCCGCGATGACCCTCACCGGCTACCCTCAGCGTCTGACCGTCATCAATACCTGCGGGTATATCAATATCACGCTCGACAGTTTTCTTGACCATTCCCTGACCGCTGCATGTGCGGCAGGGGGTATCCACAACTCTGCCCTTGCCGCCGCAGCGCGTGCAGGTAGCAGTCTGTGAAATGTTGCCGAAAGGTGTTCTCTGGCTTATCCTTACAGTACCTGTGCCGTGACAGTCGGGGCAGGTCTTGGGTGAAGTGCCTGCTGCTGCACCTGTGCCGTTACAATCGGGACAAGGTTCGTTGCGTGCATATTTTATCTTGACTTTTTTGCCTGTGCAGGCTTCCATGAAGTCGATAGTCAGGTTAGCGCGAATATCTGCGCCGCGTCTCGGCGCATTTGGGTTAGCCGCGCGTCCGCCGCCCGAGCCGAAGCCAAATCCACTGAATATCGAGTCGAAAATATCGCCCATATCTCCAAAACCGCCGAAACCGCCAGCACCTGCACCTGCGCCGCCGCCGTAGTTGGGGTCAACGCCTGCATGACCGAACTGGTCGTATCTTGAACGCTTTTCGGGGTCTGAAAGCACCTCATATGCTTCATTGACTTCCTTGAATTTTTCTTCTGCCTCCTTGTCGCCGGGGTGCAGATCGGGGTGATACTGCTTGGCGAGCTTACGGAAAGCCTTTTTCAGTTCGTCCTCCGATGCGCCTTTCTGCACGCCGAGGACTTCATAGTAATCTCTTTTATCTGCCATATATATCGCTCCTATATCAGCATAGCCTCCGTCCCGCATATGGAACGGAGGCTGCCGTCATCTTATCGAATTAGTCTGCGTCAGTGAACTCAGCGTCGATAACATCATCGCCGCCCTTGTCGCTGTTGTCAGCTGCACCTGAAGCTGCGCCGCCCATGTTCATGTTGTTGGGGTCAAAGCCCTGAGCGCCGCCCTGCGGACCTGCCTGCTGGTAGATCTTAGTAGCTACCTTCTGGAAGGTCTCTTCCAGATCCTTGTGCTTAGCTTTGATAGCCTCCAGATCAGTACCCTTGAGTGCTTCTTTAAGAGCTTCGATCTTGCTTTCGCAGCTTGCCTTGTCAGCAGCGTCTACCTTGTCGCCGAAGTCCTTGAGGGACTTTTCAGCCTGGAATGCCAGCTGATCTGCGTTGTTTCTGGTGTCAACCTCTTCCTTCTTCTTAGCGTCCTCAGCTGCGAAAGCCTCAGCTTCCTTTACAGCCTTGTCTATGTCTTCCTTAGACATGTTGGTGGAAGAAGTGATGGTGATGTTCTGTTCCTTGCCTGTGCCAAGATCCTTAGCGGATACGTGAACGATGCCGTTAGCATCTATATCGAAAGTAACTTCGATCTGAGGTATACCTCTGGGAGCAGGTGCGATGCCGTCCAGTCTGAACATACCCAGCTGCTTGTTATCTTTTGCAAATTCTCTTTCGCCCTGCAGAACGTTGATGTCAACAGCGCTCTGGTTATCAGCGGCGGTGGAGAATATCTGGCTCTTCTTGGTAGGGATAGTGGTATTTCTCTCGATGATCTTAGTGCAGACACCGCCCATAGTTTCCAGACCCAGTGACAGAGGAGTTACGTCCAGCAGCAGCAGACCGTCCTTAACGTCGCCGCCGAGAACGCCGCCCTGATATGCAGCACCGAGAGCAACGCACTCATCAGGGTTGATGCCCTTGAAAGGCTCTTTGCCGATAAATCTCTTAACAGCTTCCTGAACAGCAGGTATTCTGGAAGAACCGCCGACCATCAGTA
Organism: uncultured Ruminococcus sp.; assembly: GCF_902762735.1. Classification (GTDB taxonomy): domain Bacteria; phylum Bacillota; class Clostridia; order Oscillospirales; family Ruminococcaceae; genus Hominimerdicola. The sequence goes on along the minus strand of NZ_CACWPP010000076.1, from coordinate 19,857 downwards.
CCTTCTTGAGGTCGCTTGCGGACAGACCTGAATCGCTCAGTGCCTGTCTTACAGGACCCATTGTGGACTCTACCAGATCAGCAGTCATCTCGTTGAACTTAGCCTGTGTCAGTGTCATCTCCAGGTGCTTAGGACCTGTGGAGTCAGCAGTGATGAACGGCAGTGAGATGGTCGAAGAAGGAGTGCTTGACAGTTCTATCTTAGCCTTTTCAGCAGCTTCCTTCAGTCTCTGCATAGCCAGCTTGTCAGAAGTCAGGTCAACGCCCTCAGCAGTCTTGAACTCGCTTACCATCCAGTCGATGATCCTCTGGTCGAAGTCATCGCCGCCCAGCTTGTTGTTACCTGCGGTAGCCAGAACTTCGGTAACGCCGTCACCCATCTCGATGATGGAAACATCGAATGTACCGCCGCCCAGGTCGTATACCATTACCTTCTGATCCTCTTCCTTGTCGATACCGTAGGAAAGAGCAGCAGCTGTAGGCTCGTTGATTATTCTCTTTACAGTCAGACCTGCTATCTGACCTGCATCCTTAGTAGCCTGTCTCTGAGCATCGGTGAAGTAAGCAGGAACAGTGATGACAGCTTCTGTTACCTTTTCGCCCAGATAAGCCTCAGCGTCAGCTTTCAGCTTCTGGAGTATCATAGCGGAGATCTCCTGAGGGGTGTATTCCTTGCCGCCCATAGTAGCCTTATAGTCTGAACCCATGTGTCTCTTTATAGAAATAACAGTGTTCTCGTAGTTGGTAACTGCCTGTCTCTTAGCGACCTGACCTACCAGTCTGTCGCCTGTCTTTGAAAGACCAACTACCGAAGGAGTTGTTCTAGCGCCCTCACTGTTGGGGATAACTACTGCTTCGCCGCCTTCCATAACTGCTACGCAGGAGTTTGTTGTACCAAGGTCAATACCTATTATCTTTGCCATAAAATATCATCCTTTCGATCTTTTCTCTTTTTAATATTGGTTAAGGTGATTATATATAATGCGGTTTGCTCCGCGTTCTATATACTTTATTTGCTATGGATTAGCCACAACGACCATCGCGTATCTGATGACCTTATCGCCTATCCTGTAACCTTTCTGGAATACCTGTGCCACCACATTTTCGCCCAGTTCGGGGTCTTCTATCTGGTTGACTGCATTTGCGATATTCGGGTCAAAAACCTCGCCTGCGGGGTCGATGGGTTCGATGCCCAGCTTAGCCAGCGCATCGGTGAACTGCTTGAATATCATCTCGATGCCTGCCTTGTACGCTTCGTCCTGAGTCTCGGTGTTCAGCGCCCTCTCAAAATTATCGAGAACGGGGAGTATATCCGCCACCGTATCGCCCTTTACCGAAGCCGAAAGTTCAAGTCTTTCCTTAGCTGAACGCTTGCGGAAGTTGTCATACTCAGCCATAAGCCTGAGGTATTTGTCCTTGCTTTCTGCAAGTTCAGCTTTCAGCTTGTCCTCCTCACTTACCTCTTCGGTGTTTTCTTTTTCCTCTTTCTCCGCTTTCTCCTCTGCTTCTTCGGCTGTTTCCTCAGCCGCGTCATTCAGTTCCTCTTTCAGTTCGTCCTGTTTCTCTATATCCTTTTCAGACATCATATGCGCCTGCCTTTCTGTCATTATTTATCATCATCAGTCTCGTCCCGCTCGGTCATCATATCGGTTATACGCGACGTGAAATATTCGAGGTATGGGATAAACTTTGCATAATCTATTCTCATCGGACCTATCAATCCAAGCGCACCCGCTGTTTTACCGCCCTTTGAGAACGGTGCTGTGATTATCGAGGAATTGTGTATCACAAAGCCATCGGTCTCGGGTGAGAACTTTACGTTCAGCCCCGAAAAAGTGCTGTCGATAAAATCCATCAGCTCTTTTTCGTTTTCCATGAACGAGATTATCTCTGTCTGGTCGAAATCCTTGCAGGTCAGCAGATTTTTCTGCCCATTTACGACAACGTCCCTGTCAAGTTCCTTTGTCATTTTCAGCAGTTCACTGACCAGCGGTGAAAGCGTCATCATATATGCGCCCATAGCTTCTGTCAGCTTTTCGATGCTTGTATCTGTCAGCTCACTCAGCGGGATTCCGCTCAGGTTCTGTTTGACAAAGTTATCAAAAAATTCGAGCTGTTCATGTGTCAGGTCAAATTCCAGCCTGCACACTTTGTTCTTTATCTCGCCGTTCGATGTTATCATCAGTATGACATACATGCGCTTGCCTGTCGGTATTACTTCGACCTTCGATATAAGCGAGAATTTTGGCGTTGAATTTGCCACGACCGTCGCACACTTTGTAAGATCGGCAAGCGCCAGTGAAGCACTTTCGACCAGGTCTTTCTCGGTAACAAAATCATCGGGAAGCATCGAATCCAGCTTTTTCTTTTCTTCCTCACTGAGCGGATCCTGTTCCATCAGCTTATCGACGTAAAGCCTGTAACCTTTATAAGTGGGTACTCTGCCCGCCGAAGTGTGAGGCTGTTCGAGAAAGCCCTGCTTTTCCAGCTCAGCCATCTCGTTGCGTATCGTTGCCGACGAGGCTTTTACATGCGCCATGATAGCCTTTGAGCCGACAGGCTCTCCTGTGACGATATATTCGTCAACGACCGCCGATAAAATTTTTAGCTTTCTGTCGTCCATCAGCACACCTTCTTTTACTCCGTAAAGCTGGTAGTTTAGCACTCGCGACTTTCGGGTGTTAGCACTCATTCTCTCTGAGTGCTAAGTATAGTTTAAACCTTTTTTCACTTTTTGTCAAGTCCTTTAGACTAATTTTCCCGCCAAAGTTATGAAATTATTCAAGCAAAAATTGTGCATTTCTTACAAACGGAAACAGCGGACACTGTGATAATGCGGAAAATACGGCGTTTTCACTCTTTTCATGCAAAAAAAATTCCCGAAGCAAATTTATCGCTTCGGGAAGATGTACCTTATTGAAGCGGCTTTCCGCCGTTCCTTTTTAAGATGAACTTCATGTAATTCGGTGTTACCAGGAATATAAAAAGATAAGCCACCACAAGGCTTATCACCATAGATTTGCCCAGCATCGGACCAAAACTCAGCGGTGCGCCGTGCTTTGTGGCCTGTTTGTAAGCCATGAACACCATTACAATAGTAATGACAGGTGTGTAGATAAGGTCTGATACCAGACTTTCAAGTGCGCGGCATGCCAGAGGTCTTTCGCTTATGCCTGCCTTGGCACATGCAGCATCACCGACTTTTTTCATCGGCACGAACATGCCTATTATCAGGCTTATCACAAGGCTTTCCAGAAAACTCATTATAAATGCAGGCAAAGTGAATTGTCCCGATGTAAATACCCCAACAAAAGAAAGAACAAGGCTGAGCGTCAAACCCATCATTATACTCATCTGTCTGCCTATTTTTTTCATATCCATAATGATCCCCCTTAAATGAAAAAATTGTATTACTTTCCATTTTTCTAATTTATATTATGTCATTTTTTGTTTTATTTGTCAAGTGGTTTTTGTGAATTGTTATGAACTATCCATTAAATGTCATGTAAATGATATTTTATCCGAAATGTGCTTGACAAATTTTTATCATAGTAGTATAATAAAAACAAATATTGTTTTTTTACGGTCAACATTTTTGCGCCGACCGGTCGTTTTTTTCGGGCTTTTTGGTTTTCGGAACGTAAGCTGAGGCTTGCTTGCGAAACAGATATGCTTTGCCTGACGAAACTCCGTTTTATACATGGTGCGTTTATCGGCTGACCGAAATGTTTATATTTAGGAGCTGTTTTATATGCGTAAAACAAAGATAGTCTGCACCATCGGTCCTGCTACCGATGATGAGAATGTACTGCGTGACATGATGAAGAACGGAATGGATGTTGCACGCTTCAATTTCTCCCATTCCGAACATGAAACACATCAGAAGCGCTTTGAGACCATCACACGTCTGCGTGACGAGATGGGGCTTAACATCGCGACACTGATGGATACAAAAGGTCCTGAGATAAGACTGAAAAATTTCAAGGATCACAAGCCCGTCACTATAAAAGACGGTGACATGTTCACACTTACCACAAGAGAAGTCGAGGGCGATGAGAGCATCTGCTCCATCACTTTCCCAAGACTGCCCAAGGATATTTCCACAGGTACGCGCATACTCATAAATGATGGCGTGATCGAGCTTAAAGCTGTCAAGATAGACTCCACTGATATTCAGTGCGAAGTTATACACGGCGGTGTGGTTTCCGACCATAAGGGCATCAATGTACCCGGTGTCAAGCTGTCAATGCCCTACATCTCCGATGCTGATATGGCTGACCTTGCTTTCGGTGCTAAGATGGGCTTTGACTTTATCGCGGCTTCATTTGTAAGAACAGGCGCTGATGTTACCTATCTGAGAAAGTTCACACAGAGTCTCGGCTGGTTCAATCCTCGCATCATCGCCAAGATCGAGAATGCTGAAGGTGTTGAGAACATAGACGAGATACTGGAAGTTGCCGATGGCATAATGGTAGCACGCGGCGATATGGGCGTTGAGATACCTTTTGAGAAGATACCTTCTATCCAGAAAGATCTGATCCACAAGGCTTACAATGCGGGCAAGCAGGTCATCACCGCCACACAGATGCTGGAGTCGATGATAAACAATCCCCGCCCAACCAGAGCTGAGATCACTGACGTTGCAAACGCTATCTATGACGGCACATCTGCTATAATGCTTTCGGGCGAGACTGCCGCAGGCAAGTATCCTGTCGATGTGGTAAAGACCATGAGCCTTATCGCTGAGACAACAGAGGGCGACATCGACTATGTACGCCGCTTCCAGAAGCGCGATAATGTGGATCACCCGAGCATCACTGATGCTATCTGCCACGCAACTGTCACCACTGCACACGACCTTAAAGCTGCCGCTGTGCTGACCGTTACCAAGAGCGGTGCGACTGCGCGTATACTCTCAAAGTACAGACCCGACTGCCCGATAATCGGTCTGACCACAGATGCTGTCACCTGCCACCAGATGAATATGTCATGGGGCGTTCTTCCCGGTATAATCGAGGAGATGGACAACACTGATGAGCTTATCTCCCGTGCTATCCATGTGGCGCTTGAAAAAGGCTATCTCAAAGAGGGTGATCTCGTTGTTATCACTGCGGGCGTTCCTCTTGGCATGAGTGGTACTACCAACCTGATGAAGGTCGAAAAAGTCTGATATATAAGTGTTATTTTGCCGACTGTCTGCATGGACAGTCGGCAATTTTTGGTAATTTTATGCCGTAATTTTAATATATAAAACTATATTATCTTTGCCGTGCATTTGGTTATTTGATTATCCCAATATCGGGAATTGAATACAGTTGGCGGTTATCTTTCCCCCGCCTGCGGCGGGGGAAAGATAACATCAACTCAGTTTTTCATCATTGATAAAGGTATTTTGCGGTGGTGTGCTAAAGGGATAGTCATATTTGCTTATATGTTATAATTATATCGTGGCGGCATGATAATATCATGGAGGTGATGCGGGGATAATTCATTAATTTTATGGGATATGTTTTGAATAATTGTCATCTCTGCCTTGTAAAATGCGTTTGGATATGGTATAATTATTGGTAGATTTAAGCTATATTTAAACTGTATCTGATACGATATGATAAGTTTAAATGCGGTGTCACGCCGTGCTGTGACATCACAAATATTTTTATATGACTATCCCTTTAGCACACCAACTAAAAATGCGGTGAACAAAAGGATAATTGAGCGCCATACGCCAAGAACATAAAGTTCTTTATAGCCGCTGTTTTTGTGGTGTGTCAGTGGGATAATCACATATTTTTATAAGGAGTTGACCACAAATGAGATTATTGCTGGCAGAAGATGAAAAGGAACTTTCAAATGCGCTTGTTGCAGTACTTAAACATAACAATTATTCGGTCGATGCTGTATATGACGGTCTTGATGCCTATGATTACATCATCGGTGCAGAGTATGACGGGATCATACTTGATATAATGATGCCCGGCATGGACGGTATAACTGTTCTCAAACGCATACGAGACAAAGGCATACAGACTCCCGTGCTGCTGCTGACTGCCAGATCTCAGGTCGAGGACAGGATAACAGGCCTTGACAGCGGCGCTGATGATTACCTTACAAAGCCCTTTGCTATGGGTGAGCTTCTTGCACGTATCAGGGCTATGACAAGGCGCAAGACCGAGTTTGCTCCAAATTCGCTTAAAGTCGGCAACGTCACGCTTGACAGGGAAAGGTTCGTTATCTCTACCCCCGACGGCGGCGAACAGAAGCTGGGCAACAAGGAATTCCAGGTGCTTGAGATGCTGATGCTCAACCGCAACGTGCTTATTTCCACCGAGCGGCTGATGGAGAAGATATGGGGCTTCGATGCTGAGGCTGAGATAAGCGTGGTGTGGGTCTATATCTCATATATCCGCAAAAAGCTGGCGGCTGTAAAGGCTGATGTTGAGATAAAAGCCAGCCGCGGTGTCGGCTACACGCTGGAGGTCAGAGAATGATAAAACGCTTACAGCGCAAATTCATACTTATCGCAGCCCTCAGCGTGCTGTTGGTCGAGCTGCTGGTAGTCGGGCTTATCAATGCCATAAATATCGGGCAGATAAATAAACGTGAAGATCAGCTCATGCTCATACTTTGCGATAATGACGGTGATTTTCCCGACTTTATGCATAAAGAGCAGAGAAGTGAAAAGCCCGATAACCGCTATGGGAATGAGAGCGAACCTTTCGGGCAGAATTCGCCTCCGCCTTCACCCGAGCAGGATATTAAGCACGGAACTGTCTTTGGCTTTAAAGTCAACGAAGAGACACGCTACCAGACGAGGTATTTCTATGTGCGGTATAATTCTGAGGGTAAGCCCGTCAGGGTAAACACAGGACATGTGGCAGCTGTTTCCAGCGATGAAGCACTGAAATATGCAGAGCAGATAAATGCTGAAAAAAAGACATCGGGTTTTGTGGATAACTACCGTTTCGCTGTAAAGAACACCGATGACGGCGGTGTGCTGTACATATTTCTTGACTGCCGTGATGCTATACAGACGAAACAGAATTTTATGCTGGTATCGGCGGCTATCTCGCTGGGCGGCTGGGTGCTGGTATGCATGCTGATAATGATATTCTCCAAATTTGCCGTAAAGCCGTTTATCGACAATTACGAGAAACAGCGCATGTTCATCACCGATGCGGGGCATGAGATAAAAACTCCGCTGGCGATAATCTCGGCTAATACAGAAGTGATCGAGATGATAAGCGAACCGAATGAATGGACGGAGAGCATCAAAAACCAGATAGAGCGGCTCAACGGACTTATAGCCAACCTGTTGAAGCTGGCGCGTATGGACGAGGAAGCTGTCAAGCTGACGTTTGCAGAGTTTGATCTGTCAGATGCTTTTATCGACATCGCAGAACCGTTTAAAACGCTTGCCGCTAACAAAGGGCTGACCCTGAGTGTCGAGGCGGAAGAAAATATCCGCATAAATGGTGATGAAGGGGCGCTGAGACAGCTTGTTTCTATCTTTACCGAGAATGCTGTCAAATACTGCGATAAAGATGGTGAGATAAAGGTCTCGCTTGCTAAAACAGGCAGCGGACGGCATGCAGTCATCTCGGTCGAAAATGACTGTAAAGAGCCTCCTGAACACCACGAGCGCTTGTTTGACCGCTTTTACAGGGCAGACAGTTCCCGTAAAAGGGAAGACGGCGAGAAAAAAACAGGCTACGGTATAGGGCTTTCGGTGGCGAAAGCTACTGTCGAAGCTCATAAAGGCAAGATAGACTGTAAGACCGAGAATGGCAGGATAATCTTCAAAGCAAAACTGAGGATAATTTAGAGCTGTCACGAAACCGCAGATCGGCGAGATTGCTTTATAAATACAGTAAAGCAGTCGCGCCGATATTTTTTTAACTAAAACCAAACTTAAATAAATGCGTAAAATGCATGGTAAAATTCCCGATAAGCGGTAAAACAACACCCGCACAAATATAAGTGCAAGGCGCAAATGCCGAAATATCGGGTCTTTTACGATGCTGAAAAAAATTTTTGCTTATTAAAAAAAGTTCTGTTGTTGTTAAGCTAAGTTTAAGGTCGAGGGCTTATACTTATAAACATAGAAGATAAGCAAACTTCAAATCAAATAATGAAAGGAATGAGATATATGGGAGCTGTTCAGGAGATCTTCAAGCGTGTTGAAAAGAAATATATCGTTACTGATGAGCAGCAGGATGAACTGGTAAGGTTCATGGCAGGAAAAGCCGCAGCAGATAATTACGGCTTGTCCACCATCTGCAATATCTACTACGATACACCCGATCATCAGCTTATAAGGACTTCTATGGAAAAGCCTGTTTACAAAGAAAAACTCCGTATAAGAAGCTACGGTGTGCCCAATAAGGACAGCAAGGTCTTTGTAGAGCTGAAAAAGAAATACAAAGGTGTGGTATACAAAAGGCGAGTGGATATGTCTCTGCTTGAAAGCTACGAGTTCGTGAACTTTGGTGTGATGCCGGGCAAAAACCCGCAGATCGAAAAGGAGATAGACTATTTCCTGCATTTCTACAAGGGCATCGCACCCGCGATGTATTTAAGCTATGACAGGATAGCTTATGCAGGTATCGGCAATCCCGATCTGCGCATAACGTTTGACAGCAACATTACCTATCGCGAAGATGAGGTAAGGCTCGAAAAAGGCGTCTGGGGCGATAAGCTGCTCGATCCGCACACAAGGATCATGGAGATCAAGATACCTGGTGCCATGCCGCTGTGGCTCAGCTTCCTGCTGGACGATATGAAAATATACCCCGCCAGCTTTTCAAAATACGGAGAGGCTTACAAGCGGGTTTTCAGTGAAGCCCTCGACCGTAACGAATATCTTAAACTTGACAACTTAAACAGCAAAGGAAAGGTGAATGACTGTGCTTAATTCATTTCAAAATTTTTCTATTGACCTTACATCATCTGTGGGAACATCTACTATCGACAATTCGACGTTTTTTGTCTGCTCTGTCGTTTCGCTTCTGGCTGGCGCGGCAATAGCATTCGGCTTCTGTTTCAAGCAGGGCAAGAGCAAGAGCTTTGCTACTACGCTGGCACTTCTGCCTGTTATAGTACAGGTGATAATCATGCTGGTCAACGGCAATCTCGGAACGGGCGTGGCTGTGGCAGGCGCATTCAGTCTGGTGCGCTTCCGTTCGATGCCTGGCAACGCAAAGGATATACTTGCGATATTCCTTTCAATGGCGGTAGGACTTGCAACAGGTACTAACCACCTGATGCTTGCAGTACTGTTCACACTGATAGTTATTGCAGGCAACATAGTTTACATGTTGCTTCCTCTGGGAGAAAGCGCAGAGAATGAGAAGTCCCTGATGATAACCATTCCCGAGAGCCTTGATTACAGCGAAGTTTTTGACGATATATTCAATAAGTTCACAACTAAGGCAAAGCTGGAACAGGTAAAGACGACCAATATGGGCAGTCTTTTCAAGCTGAGATACGATATAACCCTCAAAAAGGGCGTTAACGAGAAGGAATTCATCGACGAGCTGAGAGTACGCAACGGCAATCTGGAGATACTTGTTGCAAGAAAGATGCCTGATATGGAGAAACAGCTTTAATTCATAATTTTGCAACTTGGCACTCACCCGACAGCATTTTATATCGGGTGAGTATTGCTGTATAAATATACAGGGTAAATGATTTAACAGATTAATGGAATGGAGGGAATTCCATGAGATATGATAGAATGAAAAGAACTGCGGCATGCGCGGCGGCACTGGCTGTCATAAGCATGGCGGGCTGTGCTGAAACAGGAAGTTCGGGCAGTACAGCGGGGAACAGGTCAAAAAATGAAAGCGCAGTTGTGGTAACAGCGGCTGAAGCAGGCATAGAGGCAGATGACATTGAAGTGGGTTATGAAGAGTCTGACTCGTCGGCTGTGATATTCAAAGACGATGCTGCTGATGTTTCAGGTGCGGGCGTAAGTGCAGACGGCACAACTGTCACCATAACAGCAGAGGGAACTTACGTCCTCAGCGGAAGCTGTTCAAACGGCAGAGTAATAGTTGAAGCTGATGACAAAGCTAAAGTCAAGCTGGTGCTTAATGATCTCGCACTCACCTGTGCCGACAATGCACCTGTGCTGGTAAAGTCGGCAGACAAGGTAATACTGCTGCTGGAAAACGGCAGTGAAAATACACTTGCAGATGGTGCAAGCTATGCACTGGCTGATGGTGAAAAGACCGATGGCGCAGTATTCTCAAAGTCAGACCTGACTATCAACGGCGACGGTAAACTTGCTGTCAGTGCAAACTACAAGCACGGCATCGTGTCAAAAGACGACCTTGTGATAACAGGCGGAAATATCAGCGTTACTTCTGCAAATTCGGCGCTGGTGGGCAAGGACAGTGTGAAGATAAGCTCGGGAAATTTTGAGCTTACATCGGGTACTGATGCTGTAAAGTCAACCAATGACGAGGAAGAAGGAAAGGGCATCATAAGCATAACGGGCGGCAGCTTCAAAGTCGATTCGGGCGGTGATGCTTTCTATGCCAAGACAGACCTGCAATTCTCGGGCGGCGATTTTGATATAACCACAGGCGGCGGAAGCGAAAATGCTTCCGTGAAAGCTGATGGCAGTCCCAACGGTGACTGGCAGAACGGCTTCGGCATGGGCGGCAGACCCGATGACTTCGGCAATTTTGACGGAGACATGGGTACTCCTCCCGACGGCTTTGACGGCGGAGATATGGGTACTCCTCCCGACGGCTTTGACGGCGGAGATATGGGCACTCCTCCCGATGGTTTCGGCGGCGGTGAGATGGGAACTCCTCCCGATATGGGCAACATGGGCGATATGAAGCCCGTAAGCAGTGACAGCAGCTTTGAGGTGTCCTTTTTGTCCAATGAAACAGTCAGCACCGAAAGCGCAGGCACTTCGGCAAAAGCGCTGAAAGCAGGCGCAAATATCATTATTGAGGACGGAACTTTCAACATTGATTCGGCTGACGACACACTGCACTGTGACGGAGCGGCACACATCAGCGGCGGCAGTATCACTGCAAGTTCGGGTGATGACGGCATACATGTGGGCGGCGACCTTGTGATAGACGGCGGCAGGATAGATATTTCAAAAAGCTATGAGGGCATTGAGGGTATGACTGTCACCATAAGCGGCGGCGACATCAGCGTAACTTCACGCGATGACGGCATCAACTGCGCAGGCGGCAGTGACACAGGTTCCGACATGCGCATGGGCAGAGATGCTTTTGCCGCACAGGAAGGTGTTTTCCTGAAAATAACAGGCGGTACGCTAAATGTTGATTCGGGCGGTGACGGTCTTGACTCCAACGGCGACCTTATAGTTTCGGGCGGTCTGATATATGTGAGCGGTCCTGAAAACAGCGGCAACGGTTCGGTTGACCACAACGGTTCTGCAAGCATCACAGGCGGTACTATCATCGCAAGCGGTGCTATCGGTATGGAGGAGATGTTTGAAGCAGAGGGCACTGCCCAGTGCGCGGTCTGCCACGATTTCACACAGTCTTTCCCCGCTAATACTGAATTTACCGTGACCGACAGCAGCGGTAATGTTCTGCTGTCTTTCAAAAACCCCAAGACATGGCAGGGCGTTATCTTCTCATGCCCCGAACTCGTTCAGGGTGAAAGCTATACAGTAAGTGCAGGCGGCGAGAGCGAGACCATCACCCTTGACAGTGTGATAACCTCCAACAGCACAGGCGGAATGGGCGGCTTCGGCGGCGGTATGCACGGCGGCATGGGTGACAACGGCGGCAGAAGAAAAGATTTCTGATTTTTTCCGAGACTTGACATTTGTACGGCGTTGTGCTATAATTTCTCCGATAGGGGGAATTGAAATGGGACTTAAATTATTTGTTGATGATAAGCGTGATTTTCCGGAAAGGGGATTTGAGTGTGTCAGAAGCTATGACGACTGCCTGATGTATTATCGTATGTTTGGTGATTTTGATTTTATCAGCCTTGATTTTGATCTGGGTGACGGTCCGACAGGGCTTGATATTCTGAAGTGGCTGAAAGAAAACGGCAAATCGCCGTCGCATATCAATATCCACAGCACTCATATTGAGGGCAGGCGTGAGATGCGGAAATTCGCGCAGGAGAATTTCCCGAACGCGGCTGTAACAATGAACATGACCGAATAACAAAAGGCTCGGTACCTGACCGAGCCTTTTTTATATCTGTGATACTATGGATTGAGTCTGTTAGGACCTCTGAAGATGAACATAGCTTCCTTGATGTGCAGACCGGTCAGCAGCATGGTAAGTCTGTCAACGCCCAGACCGAAACCGCCGTGAGGAGGACAGCCGTATTTGAAGAATTCAAGATAGAACTTAACGTCCTCGTCCAGACCCTTCTCCTGTGCCTGCTTTTTCAGAATTTCATATCTGTGTTCTCTCTGTGCGCCTGTGGTGATCTCAACGCCTCTCCAGATCAGGTCGTAGCCCATAGGTACACCGTTTTCGTCGCGCATGTGGTAGAATGCTCTCTTTTCAGCATCGTAGTCGGTGATGAAAAGGAACTCGTGGTTATAGTGCTTCTTCACCCACTCATAGCTGAGCTTTTCAGCATCGGTGGTGAGGTCGCCCTTTTCCTCTTCGGGAACAGTATAGCCGTACTCTTCTTCCAGAGCCTTGTACAGGTCAGCCAGCTTTACAACAGGGAAAGGAGTTTCGGGAACGATGACCTCCTGACCGAACAGCTCCTTGATCTGCTCGCCGTACTGCTCTTTAACAGCAGTCAGACCGACTTTGAGCAGCTGCTCTTCCATAGCCATAACGTCTTTGTAGCTCTCGATATAGCTGAATTCAAGGTCAAAGCCTGTGAACTCGGTGGTGTGCTTGCTGGTATAGCTCTTCTCGGCTCTGAAAACAGGTCCTACCTCGAAGATGCGCTCAAAGCCGCTTGCCATAGCCATCTGCTTGTAGAACTGAGGTGACTGTGCCAGATAAGCCTTTCTGTCAAAATACTCTACCTCAAAAACGCTTGAACCGCTCTCGCTTGCCGCGCCTATCAGCTTAGGAGTGTGTATCTCGATGAAATTCTGACCAAGCAGGAAATTGCGCATCGCATTTACAAAGCAAGTCTGCACCTTGAACATCAGCTGGTTCTCATCAGTTCTCAGGTCTATCCAGCGGTAGTCGATACGCTGGTCGATGCTTGAACGCTCAACAGCCTTTTTCTTTTTGGTCGCAGGTATCTCCTTGCGGGCGATGGGCAGGGGATCAGCGATGCTCTCGCAGATGATGTCATCAGGTATCATTTCCAGACCGCCCAGCTTGACATAATCGTTCTCCATTACCTGACCGATTATGGTAACTACCGAGTCGCCTGTCAGCATATCCAGCTTTTCATTAAGCTCGGGGTGCTTTTCTTTTTCAACAGTTACCTGCAATTTGCCTGTTATGTCCTTTACAACGATGAAAGCCATAGCGCGGCTGTTGCGGAAATTCTCCACAAAGCCCTGAACTTTGATGGTCTCGCCGAGATTTGCTTTCACGTCCTTTATGTATGTTCTGTTCATTTAACTTCCTCCGTTCGGGAATAGACCCATTATTCTTACATACCCTATTATTATACAGCTTTTTCGGCTGATTGTCAAGGGCAATTTAAAAAGGGCGGCAGGAGTTTTATTAACTCTATATTAACAAATCTTAACAGTTATTTTTATACAAAATGTCAATATACTTTAGCGTAAATTTTGTTTATAATATAATTATATGAAATGGGGGATCTTCAGTGGATAAAGCGGCAGAGCTTTACAAGGTGCTGATAGACGAACTTGTAAAGCTATCAAAGCACAGTGTCGGTGCTGATAATGTCAGAAAGGGCAGAGTTCCTGCCGCTGACAGCGAGAAGATAAACAGAGTGCTGGCAAAGCTGTCATCAGCTGACAGGGAAGTGCTGGCGGCTTTTGTCGCAGATGAATATTTCAGCGGCATTTTTGATGTGCTTGACCTGCTGGAATGGTACATAAACTGTCGTGATATGAAAATATCCGTTGACGGTGAGATACTCCCGACAGAAAAGTTCGAGGGTATGCCCAACGATCTTATCGGCAGGCGTGATGGCTGGGAATTTCCCGATGATGGACCGAATAATAACTGAGCTTAATATATAAAGAGGAGTTGGATAACATGCTTGAAACGATAGAACAGCGAAAGACCAAAAAAGCCGATGCTATTGACGAACTGACCGCTATGCGAAACGAGCTGATAGACCTCGCAAATGCAGCAAAGGCGAACAAGATACCTGTTATAATAACCATTGACGGCTGGTCATCGGCGGGCAAGGGTTCGCAGATAGCTAAGCTGATAAAGTATATGGACCCGCGTTTTTATAACGTTGAGTCGATACGCACGCCGAATGTTGTGGAAATGCGCAAACCCTGGCTGCACCGCTTCTGGCAGAGGCTGCCCAAGCAGGGCGAATTCCTGATACTTGACGGCAGCTGGTACAGAGATACAGTCAACGCCTATATGTTCGAGGAGATAAGCAAGTCGGAGTACAAGGAACGCATCGAGGACATCAACACCTTTGAGCGTCAGCTGGCTGATGACGGTTATCTTATCATAAAATTTTTCCTGCATATCACAAAGGACGAGCAGGCGAAGCGTCTGCAAAAGCTGTCAGCTTCCGAGATAACCCGCTGGCGTGTCAACGAGCAGGATATTATCAATAATGAGGAATACGATAAATTTTTCAAGCGCTATGACAAGACGCTTATGCGCACCAACACAGCGTTTGCACCCTGGCACATCATCGCCGCCAACGATAAGGTAACAGCGCAGTTCTCTATAATGATGACCGTCACCAACGCGATAAAGGGCGCATGTGCTGCAAAAGCTGAGGGCAGGCAGTTCTTTGACAAGCCCGAATTTCCTGTTATCGACTATGTAAAGCCCGAATTCAAGATGGCGAAGTCAAAGAAGCTGTCTGAGGTGGATATGGACAAGTCGCTGACAGATGAAGAGTATGCAGCCAAGCTGGAGAAGTACCAGACACGTCTTTTTGAACTGCAAAACCGCTGCTATCAGAAGAAGATACCCGTCATCATAGCATATGAGGGCTGGGACGCAGGCGGCAAGGGCGGAAACATCAAGCGTGTGGCATCTGCACTCGACCCTCGCGGGTACGAAGTTAAGCCCATAGCCGCACCTGAGCCGTCAGAACTGGCAAGGCACTACCTCTGGCGCTTCTGGACAAGGCTGGAAAATGACGGTCACTTCACTATTTTTGACCGCACATGGTACGGCAGGGTCATGGTAGAGCCGATAGAGAAGATAACCCCGCAGGAGCGTGCGGATATGGCTTATCAGGAGATCAATGAGTTTGAACACCAGCTGACCGAGTGGGGCGCTGTGGTGATAAAATTCTGGATAAACATTGATAAGGACGAGCAGTACCGCCGTTTTAAGGAACGTGAAAGCACACCCTCAAAGCAGTGGAAGATAACCGACGAGGACTGGCGCAACCGCGAAAAGTGGGACGAGTATGAAAAGGCTGTTGACCGCATGGTAGAACTGACCTCGACAAACTTCGCCCCCTGGACGATAGTTGAGGGCAACGACAAAAAGTATGCCCGCATCAAAGCACTCAAGACGATCTGCAAGCGCCTTGAGGAAAGACTGCTGGAACTTGACGACCTGAGATAAAATACAAGGACACTTCTGCACGATGCGGAAGTGTCCTTTTTGGTGGGGGTTTTTAGTTCTCAGCAGATCTTTTCGAGATTTGCTCTTATGGCTTTAAGCGTTTTCTTTTCAAGGCGCGATATGTATGACTGGGATATGCCCACAGTCTGCGCAACTTCTTTTTGTGTCATTTCATGTCTGCCGTTCAGCCCGAAGCGCATCTCCATTATCATGCGTTCTCGCTCGCCCAGCTTGTCTATCTCGCGCCGCAGGAGAGTTTTTTCCACCTCGCTTTCAATGCCCTTGTGTACAGTGTCCTCATCAGTGCCCAGAATGTCAGACAAGAGAAGTTCGTTGCCGTCGTGGTCAGTGTTGAGCGGTTCGTCGATGGATATTTCTGTCCGCCGCTGTGAGGCTTTTCGCAGGAACATCAGTATCTCATTCTCGATACAGCGTGAGGCGTAAGTGGCAAGTTTGATGTTCTTGTCGGGACGAAAAGTGTTTACTGCCTTTATCAGCCCTATCGAACCGATGGATATGAGATCTTCCAGCCCTACTCCCGCGTTCTCAAACTTTTTTGAGATGTATACTACAAGCCTCAGATTGTGTACTATCAGCAGTTCCTTTGCTTTTTTCTCGTCGGTGGCAAACAGTTCAAAGGCTTTCTGCTCCTCTTCCTTTGTCAGCGGAGGCGGCAGCTTGTCAGCGCCGTTTATGTAGTCTATCTCTTCACTGCTGACGAATAATTTCGCTATCAGTTTGCCGAATTGTGTTTTTATGCTTATCATATCTCTTCTCCTTTCATTCTAACAGCATCGGGTCAAAAACAGCACGGCTGTGCTTGTCGGCAGACGGTTTTACACCCACACAGCATCGTAAAGTCTTATCGTTGCCGTGTTCATCGGTTATGGTGACATTTCCCTTTGATGTCACCGCTATCAGCCCGCTTCCGTCAATGGTGCGGTACGGCGTAAGCCGAAATCCTGCACGCGCACCTTTTTCGGGGTCGTAAAGCGAGTAATGGCTGAACATCTCATCACAGCAGAATACCACCACAGGCAGTCCTGTAAAGCTGTCATTCAGGCGGTTGCCTGTATCTGCTACGGCAGGGAGCTGTACTTCGTAATCGCCGCTTCGGTATATTGCCGTGTAGCTGACAGCTCTTCTGAAAAATCGTTGTTTCAGATGTTCACATACTGCGAGAAAAATGTATGATGTTATCAGTGCCGCTGTCAGTTTTATCAGCGAGATGTCAAAATATGTGGTGAAATTTCGCACCATTATCCGCCTGCTTTGTGAAAACTCCCACCAGACGATGATGATCCCCGTATATGCCGCCCTTACTGCCAGATATATCAGAAGTGTACGAAAAAATTCTCGCGCACGGCTGAACTTTACCCCTATAATAAGGGTAAGCAGTACGCCTGCCGCTTTGCATAGTGTTATCGCCAGCGCCCCTGCAAAACTGCCGCCGTCAGCGCAGAACAGCAGTGACATCAACCCGCCGAACAGACAAGCTACGCAAAGCCGTCCTTTGCCCAGCCTGCGGTGGGTGAAAAGCGCTGTTGTCTGCAAATAGATCAGCTCGGCTATGCAGTTCGTCACCACCAGTACATCGGCGTATATCTTCATCGCACCGCCCCCTTACTGTTTACATTATACCCCTGCATGCTATGGAAATTTGTCGTTTGGGCAGACCGTTCACCCACAAAAAAAGAAGCCTGCCGAAGCAGACTTCTTGTCAATTACATCTTATTTATCCTCGAAGAATACCTTGAATGACTTGTAAGCCATGTAGGTATCCAGCTTTGAAGTTATCTCAAAAGGTGCGTGCATCGAAAGCACGGAAACGCCCACATCTATCACATCGAAGTCGAGGTTTGCGATGAACTGTGCAACAGTTCCGCCGCCGCCTGCATCTACCTTGCCCAGTTCGCCTGTCTGCCAGATGATGCCGTTCTTGTCGAACAGCTTTCTTATCCTGCCGACAAACTCAGCCGAAGCATCAGATGTGCCCGACTTGCCCCTTGCTCCCGTGAACTTTGTGGCTACGACACCGTAGTTCAGCTGTGAGCAGTTCCTTATCTCGAAAGGCTCGATGAAAGTCGGGTCAACAGCGGCATTAACGTCAGCTGACAGGCACTCTGACTTGCTCATTACATTGTAGCCGTTTACGCCGTAAACTTCTGCCAGATCGTTTATGAAATATGGCAGATAGCTGCTGTTGAGACCTGTATTGCCGTCACTGCCTGTCTCTTCTTTGTCGGTGAGGACAGTCATGCAGGTATATTCGGGCTTTTTGAGCTGGAGTATAGCCTGAAGAGCAGTGTATGCGCAAACTCTGTCGTCCTGACCGTAAGCGCCTACCATGCTTCTGTCAAAGCCCACATCAGATGCCTTGAACGCAGGTACAGCCTCAAGCTCGGCAGAAACGAAGTCATCTTCAACGATGCCGTACTTCTCGTTCAGTATAGCCATTATGTTCAGCTTGACCTTCTGTGAGATCTTGTCGTCCTTGAAAGGTCTTGAACCAACTATGATGTTCAGCTCTTCACCTGTTATCAGCTTTGGAGCGGGGCGCTTGTACTGGCTCTCTGCCAGATGGGGCAGTATATCGCTTATGCAGAATACAGGATCGCCCTTGTCCTCGCCTATCCTTACCTTAACGCTCTCGCCGTCAGCCTTTATGATGACACCATGCAGAGACAGCGGAACGGTTGGCCACTGATACTTCTTTATGCCGCCGTAGTAGTGCGTCTTGAAATAAGCTATCTCCTTATCCTCATAAAGCGGGTTCTGCTTCATGTCAAGTCTTGGCGAGTCGATGTGCGCAGCCGCCAGCCTGATGCCCTCAGCGATGCTTTTCTTGCCCATTACGGTCAGTATAACAGCCTTTTTCCTGTTTACGAAATAGAACTTGTCGCCTGCCTTGTACTTCTTGCCGCGCTCAAAAACTTTGAAGCCTGCCGCCTCAGCCTGTGCGGTTATCTCTTCAACTGCTTCGCGCTCGGTCTTTGCAGTGTCAAGGAAAGCCTTGTAGCCCTCGTTGAACTCGTCACACGCTTTAAGCTCCTTGTCATCTACCCGAAGAATGCCGTTCTCGTGCTTTGAGAGCAGTTTTTCACTAAGCTCCTCAGCCGCAGTTTTCTTCTTGTCTGCCATTTATTTTACCTCCTTGAAAGTTTATTTATTATGACTATCCCTTTAGCACACTAACTAAAAATGCGTATCTTTCCCCCGCCTGCGGCGGGGGAAAGATATACGCCAAGAACCTTAAGTTCTGTATAGCCGCTGTTTTTGTGGTGTGTCAGCGGGATAACCACATTATTTATTCCTCATCGGCTTGCGGATAAAGACTGTCAGTGTTTTTTTCAGCCAACAGCTTTTTATAAGCCGAATAAGCATCGTTTATCTTGTTGACATAGTGAGAAGTCTGGTCGTTCTCTTTCGGTATGTCTTTTACATCAAATTTTTCCGCAGAGATCGTGCCGTCCTCCAGCCAGCTGTCCACCTGACCCATTCCGCAGTGATAAGCCGCCGCAGTCAAGTCGATCGAGCCGTCATACCTCTCCATCAAAAAGCTGAGGTAGTAACTGCCATACTTTATGTTGGTCTCGGGGTCGTACATGTCCTCAAAACTCTCGCTGTCATCGTCCAGCCTGAACTTTACCCAGTCATACGCATCGCTCATCAGCTGCATAAGCCCCCGCGCACCCACGTTAGAAGTCGCTCTCGGCTGAAAATTGCTCTCGACTTTTATCACTGAGAATATCAGCACAGGGTCAACATCATACTCTTTACTGTATTTCAGCACAAACTCCTCATAGTCTGTGGGATATGTAAAGCCGTTAGGCACATATTCCTGTGTTTTCTCTTTCATTTCACGAAGCCCTTCGCTGACACCTCTTTTTAATAGTGTGACCGTCAGCATAAGTATCCCGAAAGCTGCCGCTATCCCAAAAATGACAGCTATCCAGTTTCCGGCTGAGCTTCCGCCTTTTTTCTTTTTTCTTTTGGTCTTACCCTTTGCTGCCGCCAATTTTACCTTCCTTTATCAATTTTATTATCTTTAAAGCCTGCGCCTCGCTGTCAGCACGGCTTCCGTTATTTCTAATGATGAAACTGCTGTGCTGTTCAAAGAAATCCTCACTGTGCTGTGAAGAAAAGCGCTTTTTTACGCTTTCTTCATCTATCCCGTC
>NZ_CACWPP010000075.1 GCF_902762735.1 uncultured Ruminococcus sp. | reverse complement strand
ATCCGCCTTAAAATTCAGACAAAATCCAGTCACAAAATCCATATATCCGAGCTTTTGCGACTGGATTTTGTGAATTTAAATAGTTGGATTGCTATAATTATATCACAGTGTAAATAAATTGTCAATCAGCGCACAAGGCGCATCACATTATTTGAAGTAATTTACGCCGCTCTCGAATATCTTCTGGTCTTTAGCACCGGGCACGTTGATGCATACACCATTACCCATTCTCTCGGAGTGACCCATCTTACCCAGCACTCTGCCGTCAGGCGAAGTGATACCCTCGATAGCATCGAAAGAAGTGTTGGGGTTGCAGTGTATATCGAAAGTAGGCTCGCCGTCAAAGTCAACATACTGTGTAGCTATCTGACCGTTTGCCGCCAGTTTAGCTATCTCCTCAGCGGTGGCTACAAATCTGCCCTCGCCGTGAGAGATCGCGATGGAGTGTATATCACCGACCTCACAAGCTGCCAGCCAGGGCGACTTGTTGGAAGCGATACGTGTGTTGACCATCTTCGACTGGTGTCTTGCTATGGTATTGAAGGTCAGTGTAGGCGAATCGTCACGCATGTCAACTATCTCGCCGTAAGGCACAAGACCCAGCTTTATAAGAGCCTGGAAACCGTTGCAGATACCCAGCATCAGACCATCGCGTTTTTTCAGCAGGTCATGGATAGCATCTGTCAGCTTGGGGTTTCTGAGGAACGAAACGATGAACTTACCGCTTCCGTCAGGCTCGTCACCGCCGCTGAAACCGCCCGGCAGCATAACTATCTGCGACTGCTTTATCTTCTTCTCCATAGCGTCAACAGACTCCTTGATAGCCTGCTCTGAAAGGTTCCTTACCACGAATATCTCAGCCTCAGCGCCTGCCTTCTCGAACTGTCTTGCAGTGTCGTACTCGCAGTTCGTGCCCGGAAATACAGGTATCAGCACCTTAGGCTTTGCGACCTTTATAGCGGGAGCTTTTCTCTCCTCAGCTTTGAAGCTGTACTTTTTGGGCTTTTCAGCAGGCTCGTTCACGTGAACGGGGTAAACGGGTTCCAGCTTGCTCTCCCACAGAGACTGTAACTTGTTCAGGTCGATGGTGTAGCCGTTGTTCTCGATGGTGTATGCTTCGGTGGTAACGCCGATGACCCTCTCATCAGTTTCAGCGCCGTCAGCCAGTTCGATAACAAAGCTGCCGTAGCAAGCGCGGAACAGTTCGGCTGAGGACATCTTATCGGTGAACTTAAAGCCTATCTTATTACCGAATGCCATCTTGGCAACAGCTTCGGAAACGCCGCCGTAAGCCACAGACCAGCATGCCAGCACCTTGCCGTCAGCGATGAGCTTCTCGACTTTTTCAAATACCTTTTTCAGGCTGTCAAAGTCAACGATGTTGTTTACATCGTACTCAGGGCGGATCAGTATTACCTTAGAACCTGCCTTCTTGAACTCCTGCGAGATTACCTTATCGGTCTTGGCAGTGGAAACCGCGAAAGATACCAGTGTGGGAGGAACGTCGATGTTCTCGAATGTACCCGACATCGAGTCCTTGCCGCCGATAGCACCGCAGCCCAGTTCTATCTGAGCCTTATATGCGCCCAGCAGAGCGGAGAAAGGCTTGCCCCAGCGCGACGGATTGTTCTGTGTTCTCTCGAAATACTCCTGGAAAGTCAGCCAGCAATGCTCATAAGTACCGCCTGTTGCGATGACCTTAGAGATGGATTCAACGACTGCCGACATAGCGCCGTGATATGGGCTGACACTGGAAAGATACGGGTCAAAGCCCCAGCCCATAACAGAAGCAGTGGTGGTCTCGCCGCTCAGTACAGGCAGCTTTGCAGCCATAGCCTGTGTAGGTGTGTTCTGATATTTGCCGCCGTAAGGCATGAGAACCGTGCCTGCGCCGATGGTGGAGTCAAAGCGCTCTACCAGACCCTTCTGCGAGCAGATATTGAGGTTCGAGATCATAGCTTCCCAGCGGTCAGCAGTATCCTCACCGCCGTCATCGTTGGCGAAAACAGGTGTGGGAACTTCAATATCGGTGTGCTTTTCAGCGCCGTTGGAGTTGAGGAACTCTCTTGAAAGGTCAACGATGGTGTTGCCGTTCCAGTTCATTCTCAGTCTCGGCTCTTCGGTCACTCTTGCCACCATAGTAGCTTCGAGGTTCTCCTTATCAGCCAAAGCCATGAACTTTTCAAGGTCTTCCTTAGCTATCACCACAGCCATTCTCTCCTGCGATTCGGAGATAGCCAGTTCTGTGCCGTCAAGACCGTCATACTTCTTTGTAACGAGGTCGAGGTTTATCTGAAGCCCGTCAGCCAGTTCGCCGATAGCCACCGATACGCCGCCTGCGCCGAAGTCGTTGCAGCGCTTTATCATCGAAGTAACTTCGGGATCTCTGAACAGTCTCTGGAGCTTTCTCTCTTCGGGAGCATTACCCTTCTGCACCTCAGCACCGCATGTTTCCAGCGAGTGCAGTGTGTGGGACTTGGAAGAACCTGTTGCACCGCCGCAGCCGTCACGGCCTGTTTTGCCGCCCAGCAGTATAACGATGTCATCGGGAGCAGGTCTTTCACGCCTTACGTTAGATGCGGGAGCAGCGCCGATGACCGCGCCTATCTCCATTCTCTTTGCAACGTAGCCGGGATGATATATCTCGTTTACATTACCCGTAGCCAGACCTATCTGGTTGCCGTAGGAAGAATAGCCGTTAGCCGCGCCGACTACCAGCTTTCTCTGGGGCAGCTTGCCTGCGATGGTATCCTCAACGGGGACGAGGGGGTTGCCCGCACCTGTCACGCGCATCGCCTGATATACGTAGGAACGACCCGACAGCGGATCTCTGATAGCGCCGCCCAGACAGGTAGCCGCACCGCCGAAAGGCTCGATCTCGGTGGGGTGGTTGTGAGTCTCGTTCTTGAACATCAGCAGCCAGTCCTCATCAACGCCGTCAACGTCCACCTTGATCTTTACCGAGCAGGCATTGATCTCCTCGCTCTCGTCAAGGTCATTCAGCAGACCTGCTTTTTTCAGCTGTTTTGCGCCGAAGCATGCAAGATCCATCAGAGTGATGGGCTTGTCTGTCCTGCCTGCGTAGAGGTCTTTTCTGGCATTTATATAATCGGTAAAGGTAGCCGCGATATAGTCGGGTTCGATGGACACATTGTCAACTATGGTCGAGAATGTGGTGTGGCGGCAGTGATCCGACCAGTATGTGTCGATCATCCTGATCTCGGTGATGGTGGGATCGCGCTTCTCCTGCTCTTTAAAATACTTCTGACAGAACTTGATGTCATCAAGGTCCATCGCAAGACCCAGCTTGTTCAGCATATCTTTGAGTTCGTCCTCTGTGGAGCTGATGAAGCCTTCAACAGTCTCGACAGTTGTGGGTATATCGTACTTTATATCCAGTGTCTCAAACTCGTCAAGGGAAGCCTCTCTCGACTCGACAGGGTTTATCATGTAGTGCTTTATCTGGTCGAGTTCTTCATCGGTCAGTCTGCCCGAAACGATATAGATGCGTGCAGACTTGATGACAGGGCGCTTGCCTGCTGTCAGCAGTGAGATGCACTGTGCGCAGGAATCAGCTCTCTGGTCGAACTGACCCGGAAGATACTCAACAGCGAATATCTGCTCGTCCACGCCCACAGCGGGAAGATGGTCGTAGGTAACGTCTACTGCGGGTTCTGAGAACACCACAGGTACAGCGAGTTCAAAATCCTTGCGGGGCAGACCCTCAGCGTCATAGCGGTTTATCACCCGCAGACCTTTAAGCCCCTCAAGCCCCAGTGCCGACTTGATACCGCCCAGCAGAGAATTGGCTTCTACCGCAAATTCGGGCTTTTTTTCAACATAAATCCTGTATACTGACATATCAGCAGCTCCTTTACAGATCATTTTAGCCATCCTTCATTACAGAATGTGCATATATATGTTATATTATACTACATCTTGGGGGTGCTTGTCAATGACTTAATTATTAAACATTATGATTATCCCTTTAGCACACCAACTAAAAACGCGGTAAACAAAAGGATAACTCCCAATTTTGATGTGTATTGCTGATGATACAAAATGGCTGTTCTTTCGTATTGTTCCCCCACCTGCGGCGGGGGGAACAATACACAACCCAATTGGGATAAGGATAATTGAGCGCCCCATATTTTCCCCCGTCTTCGGCAGGGGAAAGATATACGCCAAGAACCAGCCGCTGTTTTTTGTGATGTGTCAGCAGGATAACCACATCAAACATTATATCAGTTTTTCCGAACCGTCTTTTCAGGCGTTTTCAGCGTGGCGCAGAATGCGGATATTCGCTGTTGACTTATGGGCAAAAATGTTATATAATGTAAACAGGTGGTGTTTATATGGCAGAGATCTTTCCGTTTGACGAACCGCAGGACACGGCAGTGTTCACCTGCTGTCATGTGACCGACGGCGGGCGGCAGATACTTTATGTTTCCCACGATGATGACGGCTATCGGCAGTTTTTATGCGGCGGTCAGCACTGTGAGGAAGATGCGCGGCTGGTATCGCTCCGCTATATTTATGAACTTGATAATACCGTCGGTGAAACGGCGGGGCTTGGACGCGGACAGTCTGCTGAAAGGTCGGCTGTCGGTGAGAAGTGGGTAGTGCTGTGAAGAAAAAGACCCGCGTGCTGACTGTCGGCGGCGCGAGGTATGTCTGCCTTATCTGCTTTAACGGCGGGATAAGCATGAAACTATCACCCGAAAGGGATAAAACTGCCGTTGTGGAAGTGCATTTCCCGCGCGGGGGCGATGACGGAGAGGACAGCTTTCCCGAAGTGATAAAGGCTGTGAAAGGCGGCGAGGAAGTCAGCCTGATGACCGACAGACCGTGCGGCGCGGCTTTGGTGCTGTCACTGCTGGGTGATGGCGCTTTTGTCAGCCGAAAGACCTGCACGGTGGGCGGGTATGAACTCCTGCGCAGGGGCGGCTATGAGATAACTGAGATAAAAAACGGACTGTTCTGGTGATAAAGCCCGTCCGCAAGACTGTCACCGAAAGTGAGAGCCGATAAACAGCTTTTGGGACTGCCGCTTCACCGTCCGATGCGCAACAGCGTTCAGGAACGCCGCTTCACCGTCCGATGCGCAACAGCGGCAAGAGAGATCACTATCGGGGACAAAAAACGGACTTTACCGATGAAGATACCGTTTACAATAAAATGGAGGATAATAAAATGACCGACTTTAAGCGTTTGCTGACACAGGTACGCAGTCTGGTGGTATTCAGAAAACTGCGTGAGAACGATGTTGTAAGAAGCATGATGCAGACGATGCAGTGCATCGAAGAGAAAAACACCGATATGGCGGTGGAGAGCTACTGCGGCATGTGTGCCGCGCTGTACAGCTGCGGCGATGACCTTACCGAATACATAAGGAAGATAATGCTGGAGGACGAGAACCTTTATCTGCTGAAAAAGGGCGAGGGCAAGCCCACAGGTGCGATGCTGGAGGCTTGTCTGGCAAGCGAGCTGGCTTTTCTCGATGAGCTTTCTGCCATACCCTGTGACGAATTTATCAGGCGTATCGACTATGACGGCTTTCTGCCCGAATACAAGGTCAGCCCGCAGGACCTTTCGCAGGTATATGCCGAGAGGGTGCATGCGATAAACAAGGTAGGCTACGGCGTTTACTCGAAGCACCACATTTTCGTCGTCAAGGACGGTGTGCTGACACCTGTGGAATATCCCGACCCCATAAGGCTGTCACAGCTGCACAACTATGAGGAGGAGCGCAGTCAGGTGATAGCGAACACTAAAGCTCTGCTGGCGGGCAAGCCTGCCAACAATGTACTGCTGTACGGCGACTGCGGCACAGGCAAATCCTCAACGGTAAAGGCGATAGCCAACGAGTACGCCTGTGAGGGTCTGAGGCTCATCGAACTGAAAAAGAAGCAATTGCACGAGATACCGAACATCGTTGAGACCATAAGCCGCAATCCGCTGAAATTCATAATTTTCATAGACGACCTGTCATTCACTGAGGACGACAACGACTACGCGGCGCTGAAAGCCATTCTGGAAGGCAGTGTGGCTTCGACGGCATCAAATCTGGTCATTTATGCGACCTCGAACCGCCGCCATCTGGTCAGGGAGACTTTCACCGCACGCAAGGGCGACGAGATACATTTCAGGGACACCATGCAGGAACTGCTGTCGCTGTCAGACCGTTTCGGACTTACTGTAACGTTCCAGAAACCCGACAAAAAGCTGTATCTCGATCTGGTGGACAAGCTGGCTGACCAGTATCAGCTGAAAACAGCCCGCGAAGAGCTTGAACTCAGGGCAGAACAGTTCGCGCTGGGCAAGGGCGGGCGCTCTCCCAGAGTGGCAAAGCAGTTTGTCGAATACATCAAGGGCACAGAAGAATAGTACAAAAAATCAGACCCGAAGTCATTCACGGCTTCGGGTCTTTGTTTATGCCTTTACTTTATCATCTCCATGAATTCTTCTTCGGTGATGATCTTTATGCCCAGCTGTTCAGCTTTTGTCAGCTTGCTCCCCGCTTCTTCGCCCGCGAGAACATAGTCTGTTTTCTTGGACACCGAGCCGCTCGCCCTGCCGCCGAACTTCTCTATCAGCTCTTTGGCTTCGTTTCTTTTAAGGGTCGGCAGAGTGCCTGTCAGCACGAAAGTCTTGCCCTCAAAGCGGTCGTCCTGCTGAACTTTCTCGTAGTCGGTATTTACACCGCAGTCTTTGAGATGCTGTATCAGCGCCAGCATGTGCTCTTCGTGGAAAGCGCTGTATACACTGTCTGCCATGATGTCGCCAAAGCCCTCTATCTCGGCTATCTCGGCGGCTGTTGCCTGCATGATGCTGTCAAGTCCCCCGAATTTCGCACAGAGCAGTTTCGCAGATGCCTGACCGATGCCGCGTATGCCCAGACCGAATATCAGCCTGTCAAGAGAATTTGACTTCGACTTTTCGATGGCAGTCACCAGATTGTGTGCTGACTTCTCCTTGAAATTGTCCAGCTCCAGCAGTTTTTCTTCGGTGATATGGTAGAGGTCTGCCACAGAAGCTATAAGCCCCTTGTCAAGCAGCACCCGCACTATCTGCGGTCCCAGACCGTCAATATCCATAGCGCCCTTTGATGCAAAATGCACGATACTGCGGAATATCTGCGCGGGACACTCAACATTCGGACAGCGCACTGCGGCTTCTTCCTCCGACCTTATCAGCTTTGTCCTGCACACAGGGCATTCATCGGGCAGAATGAACGCGCCGTCGGAATTTTTTTCCACTGCGCCCAGCACTTCGGGAATGATGTCGCCCGCCTTGCGCACCTTTATGATGTCACCGATGTTTATGTTCTTCTCGATGATAAGATCCTGATTGTGCAGTGTGGCACGGGATACCTGCGTACCCGCAAGAAAAACAGGCTCAAACACCGCAACGGGAGTGACAGCGCCCGTCCTGCCCACATTCAGCTCAATATCCAGCAGTTTTGTGTCCTTCTCTTCGGGCGGGAATTTGTATGCCACCGCCCACTTGGGAACTTTCGCGGTAGCGCCCAGCATCTCGCGCTGGCGGAAGTCATCGACCTTTATCACCACGCCGTCGATGTCATACGGCAGTTCAAACCTGCTCTCGCCTATCTCGCCTATACGCGCTATGATCTCATCGGCAGTTGACACCCTGCGGTAGTCGGGAACGGTCTTGAAACCCAGTTCTTTCAGGTAATCCAGCGACTGCTTGTGAGCTGTCAGTTCTTTACCCTCGACCTGCTGTACGTTGAAAACGAAAATATCCAGCTTGCGCTTTGCGGCTATCTTAGGATTTTTCTGGCGAAGCGAGCCTGCCGCCGCATTTCTGGGATTTTTGAAAGGCTGTTCGTCATTGTCCTCCTGCTCTTTCACCAGTTTGAGGAAAACACTGCGGGGCATGTAGACCTCGCCGCGCACCTCCAGCATCGGCAGTGTGCTGTCTATCGAAACGGGTATCGAGCGCACAGTTCTGAGGTTTTCGGTAACATTCTCGCCCACGAAGCCGTCGCCGCGCGTCGAACCGACAGTCAGCTGACCGTCATGGTATTCCAGCGACACCGAAAGACCGTCTATCTTGGGTTCTACCACGAATTTCGGGTCATCTACCGTTTCGCGCACCCTGTCCACGAACTCCCTTACCTCTTCAAACGAGAAAACGTCCTGCAAAGAGCCCATCTGCACCTTATGCCGAACCTTTTCAAAGCCCGAGACAGCCTCGCCGCCCACGCGCTGTGTGGGGCTGTCGGAGCGGATAAATTCGGGGTACTGCGCCTCCAGCTTTTTCAGTTCGTTCTGCATCATATCGTAGTCGTAGTCGGAGATCTCGTTCCTGTCCTCGACATAGTAGAGGTGTGCGTGGTAGTTGAGTGTCTCCACCAGTTCGTCTATGCGTTTTTTTGCGTTATCCTTGTCAGCCATTTTTATGCCGCCTTTCGTGATTTGCTGTGCTTATTATACCACATCTGTGCCATAATTACAAGGCTATTTTTTGTACAGTTGAATTTTCAGTGCATCATGTAAGTTTCGGGTATATCTCCCACTATCAGACTGTCGCTGATGATGTGTTCTTCCCGCGCTGTAATATCTGTGTGACCGTCGGGGAGGATCGCGCGTATCTCCACCGTCACCGTGACACAGACCGTCAGCCGCGTCTGGTTTATGCCCGCGCTTTCAAGTTTTGACGAGAACTCACCGGTCACAGCGCCCATCTGCTGCACTCCCAGTTCAAAAGCCGCACCCTTTCCCGAAAAGAACGGCACGCCCAGCAGTGTGCCTATCGGTATTGATATGCCGTTTTCACCCAGCTCGTCAAGCCCGCGCCCCACTTCTTCGGTGAGTATATTTTTCAGACTGTTGGCGGCATTCGCATCAAGCTGTGCCGATACGACCCGCCCGCTTCCATCGTAAGTCAGGCTGTAAAGCTGTTTGTTTCCGAACCGCCGCATAGTTCTGTCCACCGCAGAAGTTATGACCTCTTCGGCGGCTTCCCTGCCGCGATACTCGGTCATCTCGGCAAGATGTTCATTCAGCTCATGCGCCATGCAGGTCACAACAAAAACTATGACCACTATGACCGATAGTATGATGTACGATGCCTTGCTTTTCTTTGATGTGCGTCTGCTCCTCATGCTGTCACCCCCGCTGTATACTACTCGCGGGGGACGGGATATGTGCCTATCTTTTCAGGTATTCGGCAGACGGGAGAACCGAGAGCAGAAGCTATGACCTCTTCGGCGGCTTCCCTGCCGCGATACTCGGTCATCTCGGCAAGATGCTCATTCAGCTCATGCGCTATGCAGGTCACAACAAAAACTATGACCACTATGACCGATAGTATGATGTACGATGCTTTGCTTTTCTTTGATGTGTGTCTGCTCCTCATGCTGTCACCCCCGCTGTATACTACTCGCGGGGGACGGGATATGTGCCTATCTTTTCAGGTATTCGGCAGACACGGGAAACTCGAAATAAGTGTCGGGATACGGCTCGTCACGCAGGGTGAAATGCCACCACTCACAGTCGATGGGAACAAAGCCGTTGCGCACCATGACGCTTTGCAGTCTCATGCGGTTCTCGTACTGTTCGGGTGTCACCAGCTTTGAATCGGGGTGAGAGATCTCATCAAACAGGTCGAACGGACTGCCCATATCGACTTCCCTGCCTGTTTTCATATCAAGCAGTGTCAGGTCAACGGTACTGCCGCGACTGTGACCCGACTTGCCCGCAATAAAGCCTTTCGCAAAAAGTTCCTGCTTTTCGAGAGTGGGGTAAAAATAGGGCTTCATGCGCAGGTCGAGGTCCTCGATGCCCCACATCACAAAATGTCTGACTGCGCAGGCGGGACGGTAGGCATCGAATATTTTCAGCCGATAGCCCTGCACGATCATCTCGTTGCTGACTGCCAGAAGTGCGCGGGCGGCTTCTTTTGTTATGAGCGCACATGGCTCTTCATAGCCGTTTATGCGGTCTCCGATGAAGTTATAGGTGGAATAATATCGTATCTCCTGCACAACGGCGGGGACTTTTTCCGCAAGCACCACAAAGCCCGAAGAGTCCATCGTTATTTTTCTTTCTGCATCTGTCATAGTATGACCTCCTTATAAGATAATATGACTATCCCTTTAGACCACCACTGCAAAATACCTTTATCAATGGGGAAAGATAACCGCCGACTGTATTCAATTTCCGATATAACATCGTTTATTCCGGTGTATCAGCGGGATGATCACATAAGATAAAATATGAACTTGTTCACATTTATTATAACACATTCGGCGCTGCAAGTCCACAGTATGAACATCATTTCAGAGATGGGCATTTTACCGAATTTATGCATTGTTTTTAGTGTATTTTTACTCCCGATCTTGATGTGTATTGCTGATGATACAAAACCAAATTGGGATTATTTTTATGATGCGATGCATAAAATGCAGGAAAAAATATTTGATATTATGTTTTAACTTTGTGTCTTTTTTGTGAAATGTGTACGAACTGTTATTCGCAAGTCTGTGAAAAACTCCGAAATTATTGCTTTTTTGAAAAAAGTTGTGGTAAATATTACGTTTGTGTGTTATAATTAACATGAAAGTGGTTTTGCATAAAATTATTAACTATTCACAGTCCGAATACTTTTCGGTGCGGTGTTTGTGATGCAGAACTTATCAGCAGATCTGTATAAACATAGAATATGACTATCCCTTTAGCACACCACTGCAAAATACCTTTATCAATGAGGTAAAACTGAGTTGATGTTATCTTCCCCAGCCTGCGGCGTGGGAAAGATAACCGCCAACTTAAATTCAGTTCCCGATATAACATCGTTTATTTTGGTGTATCAGCGGGATGATCACAACAAGAATATCAAGGAGGAAGATCGTATGAAAAGATCAAAAAGAGTACTGGCAGGGGTACTTGCTATGGCACTCACATGCACATCTGTTATCGGCGCAGGCGCAGATGCTGTCGCTAAAACAAAAACAGGTGATACTGTTACAAGGATCTCAGATCCCGAAGGCAAGCCGGGACATGCTGACGGCATTATCGGCGAGCGTGAAATGAGCTACGGTTTTACAGCGGCTATAAGAGACGGCTACCTGTACATAAGCGGATGCAGAAATGTGGCGACATCTTTCATAGAGGATCAGATAGGATATTACCTGACTGACGCAGGGATAATGGACAGCGAAACTCTCTGGAAGATAGTTGACCTTATTACGAATAAAGATGTACCTCACCCTAACGACAAGGATATGGGTGTCATCATCAAAGTCAACACATCATCTCCCGATGAGATCACCCTGATCGCAGAAACAGAAGACGCTATGCGCGGCAATATCATGTATGAGGGCAACATATACTTCACCTCATTATCAAGTCAGAGAGCAGAGATATTCAAGCTCGACAAGGACGATAAGCTCACAAAAGTCCTTGAATCTGCGGAAGGTACGGGCATGAGGGCAAGCTGCATTTACAGAGACTACCTGTATGCCGCAGGCTCATACAGCACCGAGCCTGTCAAATTGGGAAATATAACTCCGCTGGCTGTTATGAAAAAGAGTGATGCTTCTGACAGCGAGTGGGAGCAGGTCGCTGACTACACCGATTTCACATTTACTTTTGAACGCCCCGATGATGAGGGCAACACGGTAAAAAAGACCGTACATTACGGTATTATCGTACCCGAAGCATCGGCTATATCGAGCATGGTCTCCTTTAATGACGAACTGTACCTGACCATAAGCAATATAACAGGTTTTGTGGTATTCAGGGGCCATCCCGCAAAAGACGGCGAGAAAGCCAACAAATACGGCTGGGTATGGACAGAAGTAGCAGGCGCCGACAAGGACAGCCCGAATAATATGGGTCTTTGCGCCGACAACAAGTTCGGTTATAACGGCTATGACGAAAAGCTTCCGGGCTTCCGCTCTATCTCGGCTGATCTGGCTGTGTTCAACAATGAGCTTTACGTATATGACATCGACTTTGTTATCTATTCTACGTTGTTAGCATCAGATGTTCTCTTATCTGCTATAATGAACGACGGCGAAGATAACACTACGCGTCTCAAAGCCATACAGACCGCTCTTGAAAACCCGCAGAGACTCTGGAAGATGGATACCGAGAGCAAGAAATTCACTGAGGTGACAGGTCTTACCGAGCTGACAAAAGGCACTTCCAACGAGTACATCGCCAGTCACGGCATCTATAACGGCGAGTTCTATCTCGGCACACTGGACGCAAAGAATATCTACAAGTATTTCGGTGCAGGCTTTGATGAGATGACCGACGAAGAAAAGCTCAGACAGATAAAGCTCATAAGCGATTTCCTGAGCGAAACAGCCAAGTCCAAGATCGACACCGAAGAGATAAAGGCAAAGATGGCTGAAAAGATGGCTGAGATCATCGAAAAGCTGAAAAACAGGGACGACGAGACCACTTCCGACGAGTCGGGCGCGGCTATGGACGAACTCAGGGCAAAGCTGGCTGAGATATATGCGCAGATGAAGCAGAACACTCCCAAGCCTGCCGAACTGCTGGAAAAGGTCAGGGAAGCTGTGGCAAACAGCGGTATCTCCGATGAGCAGAAAGCTGTGATGATGGCTGAGTTCAAGGAGCTGGCAGATCTGGCTGAACAGGCGGCTAAGGAGATACTCGATCCCGAAACAGTAAAGGCTAAGATGGGCGAGATCATCGAAAAGCTGAAAGCGGGAAGCGGTGAAGAGTCCGAAGCGATGACCGCACTTAAGGCTGAACTGGCACAGCTCTATGCACAGTTCGCGCAGGGCGGCATGAAGCCTGCCGATCTTATAGAAAAGGTCAAGGAGACCATCGCGAACGGCGGCATCTCGGATGAGGAAAAGGCTGCGCTGATGGCTGAGTTCAAGGAGCTTTCAGACCTGGCTGAACAGGCGGCTAAGGACAGCTTCAACAGCGGCGCTGTAAAGGCTAAGATAGCCGAGATCATCGAAAAGGTAAAGGCGAACAGGGGCGAAGAGCCTGAATCTGTCACCGCACTTAAAGCTGAGCTGGCACAGCTCTTCGCACAGTTCGCGCAGGGCGGCATGAAGCCTGCCGACCTTATAGAAAAGGCTAAGGAGACCATCGCGAACGGCGGTATCCCGGACGAGGAAAAGGCTGCGCTGATGGCTGAGTTCAAGGAGCTGGCTGATCTGGCTGAACAGGCGGCTAGGGACAGCTTCAGCAGTGATGCTGTCATAGCTAAGATGACCGAGATAATATCTTCTCTCGGAACAGACAGCAGCGAAGAGTCGGAGGCTGCTGCTGCACTTAAAGCAAAGCTCGCCGAACTGTATTTACAGTTCCAGCTCAGCGACATGAAGCCTGCCGAGCTGATGGAAAAAGTTAAGGAAGCTGTGGCAAACGGCGGTATCTCCGACGAGAAGAAGGCTGCGCTGATGGCTGAGTTCAAGGAGCTGGCTGAGCTGGCTGAACAGGCTGCGGGCGAAAAGTTCAACACTGAGGAAGTACAGGCTAAGATAGCAGGCATCATCGAAAATATCAAGGCAAACAAGGGCGAAGATACCGAAGCTGAGGCAGCGCTCAAAGCGAAGCTCTCAGAGATCTACGGACTGTTCGTACAGGACGACATGACACCTGCCGCACTGATAGTAAAGGTTCAGGAAGCTATCGCTGACAGCGGTATCTCCGATGAGCAGAAGGCTGCGATACTGGCTGAGTTCAAGGAGATCTCCGAACTGGCTGAACAGGCAGGCAAAGACGAGTTCAGCAAGGTGAAAAACAACCTGGCTGAGATGCTCTCGGGCGTGATGCCCAAGAATGAGCAGTCTGAGGCTTACAAGGAGAAGCTCGAACAGACCCTTGAGGAGCTTAAAACAGCCGCACAGGGCGATGCGACACAGCTGTTATTCATGCTTATGACATACATGTCATCGAGAGAATACATAACCGACAGCGATGAAGATGCCGCACTTCTCGGTCAGATCGGCAGTCTCATAAACGACATCAGCACGCTTGACAAAAATGACGCTGCTGCCGCAAAAGAACTTACCGAAAAGTACAAGGATATGCCAAAGATGCTCAGTGCCAAGTTCAGCGAGATCTCCGAAAAGATAAAGGCAGACCCTGAGGCATCAAAGCTGACCGAAGATGAGCAGGCTCAGATGACAGCTATTTTCAAGGACTTCGCTGACAAAGCCTCGCAGATATTCACCAAGAACTATGCAGAAGAGATCTTAAAGGCACAGCAGGAAGCCGAAAAGCTCAAAACATACTACAATGCAGTAAAGCTCTACGCCGAGATGTGCAGTTTCATCAGGAAAGATACTCAGGGCTTCGATATATTCAAGTCTGCTGACGGCGTTAACTGGGAGGTCGTTACCGACAACGGTTTCGGTGACAAGTTCAATCTTGCCGCACTGTCATTCCAGATCGCTGAGGACGGCATGTATGTGACTGCGGGCAACCCGTTCTACGGCTCACAGCTCTACAAGATCTCCAACGACAAGACAGCGCCCGAACAGTTTACAGTGACCGCTGAACCTGCTGAGGCAGAGTGGATCGTCGGCAGCGGCAAGCCGCTCAGCTTTGTGACGAACTCCGCATCGGGCTGGGTAACTGCAAGAGATGCCGCAAGCGGAAAGCATCTCGGCATGGATATTGACGGCGGCGTTACCATAGCCGACGGCACTGTAACATTCAGCCCAGAATGGCTCGCTTCGCTGGAAGAAGGCAGCCGCGACGTAGTTATCACCGTTGAGGAAGGCAGTGTCACTGTTAAGATAAATGTCGTTTCGGAAAACGATCCTGTGCTAAAGGGCGATGTAAATGCCAGCGGCAAGGTCGATGTTACCGATATTGTAAAGGTAGCGGCACATGTCAAGAACATACGCGCACTCTCGGGCGACGAGCTGAAGCGTGCAGACGTAAACGGCGACGGCAAGGTGAATGTCACCGATATTTCACTGATCGCAGCACACGTTAAGGGCATCAGACCCCTTAAATAAGCTCCTGCCGCGAAAACCGCGTAAATACTGTAATTATAGACTGCACAGATGTGTTCTGTGCAGTCTTTGCTTTATCTTATAAGATAAGCCCCCGCATCATCACAATGCAGGGGCTTATATCAATCTCCCAATTTTGATGTGTATTGCTGATGATACAAAATGGCTGTTCTTTCGTATTGTTCCCCCGCCTTCGGCGGGGGAACAATACACAACCAAATT
>NZ_CACWPP010000074.1 GCF_902762735.1 uncultured Ruminococcus sp. | reverse complement strand
TGTCGGATATGGTGGAAAAGTTCTGCGAAAACTGTATCAAAGATGCATTCTGCATGCCCTTCCGGGTTTGAGCTTGAGTCAAATTAGCACGCCGATATGATCGCGAAAAGACTAACAGCAGTCAATACCTGTATTTATAGCTTACACCAAGTTCGTCAAAACCCACAGTCTTTTTGCCGCCCCTGAACCAGAACACCAGCAGTATCACCATCAGCGGAAGTGCGATAGCGGGCACTACCAGCAGAGGGTCTACCTGTATACAATCTGCGGGTACGCGCACCGACTGCGCCTCATACATTGTCGCGATACGGTGTGCGCGCACCAGAAGTCTGTGCGTGTTTATACCGTATGGGGTGCAGGTCATAAGCGTGACAAGGTCACGGTCAGGCTGGATATGAAGCGGCTCGACCTGCGTGGGCAATACAATGTTTATCTCCTCAACTTCGTAAGTATAGACCTGATCCAGCACGGAAATGGTGAAATAATCGCCGACGACCAGCTTATCAAGATCAGTAAAAAGCCTTGCCGACGGCAGACCGCGATGCGCCGATATAACAGCATGCGTATCAGCACCGCCCACAGGAAATGACGAGCCTTTAAGGTGTCCCGATGCGATATTCAGCACGCCTTCACTTGTGCCGTGATAGATGGGCAGTTCAACATTCATCGCGGGCACGGTTATATATCCCATTATCCCCGTGCCTGTAAGGTCAAGTATCTCATCGTAGCCGCCGATCTTTTCGTATTCTGTGAAAGGCGCGCGCAGCACGGCAAGCTGACGGTTATATTCATCGGCTTTTGCGAGCATCTCAAATATAGCATCATCATCGGTGTTTGTGACAGCCTCTTTGTAGACCGATATTGCGCGTGATGTCATATTCTTGTTCCACCAGTCGCTCACTGTCGGGTAGAGCATCACGGACAGTCCCACGAGCAGCATAAACACCAGCAGAACATTTGTTATAGTATTTTTCTTCCTGCTCATGGAGACCTCCCTGATGTTCAAACGCGATCGCCCCGCCAAAAATGGCGGGGCTGAACGCTATTCAAACAGTACGTTTATTTGTGCTTTATCAGTTCTTCTTGGACATTCTCTTCTTGGTTATCAGTGCGATGCCCGCCAGACCTGCCAGACCTCCGCCGACAGCGTAGAACAGCTTAGTACCGATGCCGCCTGTCTCGGGGAGCTTGGAACCTTTGGTGTTTTCGATTTCGGTCTGTATTCTGCCTTCGTGAACATCAACAGTACCGAAATTTTCATCGGTAGCACCTTCTTCGTTACAAATCTTTGCAGTAAGTGCTGTCAGCTTGGGATTATCAGATAAAACCTCGTGATCAGCTGAAACAGTGAACTTGATAGGATCAATGCCCTTGTAGCCGCTAGGTGCATCGACCTCTTCCAGCATGTACTCACCGTCATCAAGGCCGTAGAATGTGAAAACATTTCCTTCAACTGTAATTCTTTTTACCTCTTCGAAAGAATTATCAGCCTTCTTCTTCTTGCTAAGCTTGAATTCTGCGCCATCAAGAGCAACGCCTTTCTCATCGACCTTGTTGATAACGGTCTTGTAGGTGAAAACAATTACTTTATCTTTTTCGGTTTTTCCACTATTATCTTCACCAGGTGTTCCCGGCTTATCATTTTCATCGGTAGTATCTCCTACATCATCGCTAGGACCCGCATTCGGATACATATCAAACTCGGGGTTGTTGGAATATGTAGCAGATGCTTCATTGGGGTTGCCTGCTGCACCATAGTTTACTTTACCAGCGTTAGGATCGGTATCTCCGGTATAGCTATCGACACCAAGTTTAGCAGAATAATTAACCACGATCACAGAATCATTAGTCGCTCCAAGATGTTTTACATCAGGGATAGTAATGGTGAAGCTGTTATCATTTACCGAAATATCATAGCCTGTATTGAAACCCTTTTCATTATCAGCATTTTTGTCAAACCGTTCATCAACGATACCATCATTATTGGTATCAATGCCGACTTCGAGACCGTCAAGGTCAGCCACAGTTGCAACATTGAATGCAGGGCTGATATTATCAGTAAACTGGAGATAATAACCATCATACTGGTCAACATTCTCAGGCAGAGTGGCTTTCAGCATGAAAGGAACGAAATCGCCAATATCGTGGTCTGCACCGTCCTGCCATGCAGTCATATCCGTATCAGTGGAATCGTTGATGTCCTTTAACTTCTTCTCGAATGTTACAGCGCCCAGCTTAGATGCGATGTTAAGATCATTATCAACTATCATCAGTATTGCTGCTTTATCAGGATTCTGTTCCTCAATTACCAGATAGTAGCCGAGAGGTACTTGCACAGAGGTTTCAACAGCACTGAGGGTAGTGATCGGTTCATCGGCATTGACAAGGGCTTTAAGCTCATCTACGCTGTCCTTTGTGACCTTTGCTTTGCCGTCAGCGCCAACAAGTGCTGCAAGCACATCATCAACATCGGTGTCCGTTTTCACTGAACTACCGGTTTTAGCATCAACTATCACCTTCTGGGACTCACCGTTAGGTGTCTCGAACTTGCCTGTCAGCAGCTGATAAACCTTGTATGAGCTACGTGTATTTGCGTTGACAGATATTGTGTAATTCTGAGTTGTAGTGTCAGGTATAGAGTCAGATGCTGCAAAAGCCACTGTACCTGCCATCATGGTTGCTGCTATCATTATTGCAGCTGCTGCGCTTGTGATTTTCTTAAAATTAGTCATAGTTAATTCTCCTTTTTAAATAAATTTTTTTGGTAGTTTCGCGCCGCTTTCGGCGCAGGTTTATTCAACGGGTTAGGTCTGTTTACGCCTGCGCCGTTTTGCAACGTACATCACCGCAGCTGTGCTGCAAAGAACTGCACCTGCTGCTGTATAGGGTGCTGTGCCCGTTCCGCCTGTCTGCGGGAGGGTAACACCGCTGTTTTCCTGTTTGGTATTAGTAATTGTTATCTCGGGGCTCTCACTCTCAGAATATGCATCTCTTGCGTTGATACTATTAGCCGTTATATTGTCAGAATAGCTGTATGTCGCTGTATAGCCCGTCTTTCCGACTATCTCTTCCGCCTGATAATAATAGCTTTCACCATTTTTACCTATCGCAGGAAGATTTTCCAGTACCTTAGTGAAGCTGTCACCCTGAGATGTATTGAACTCAACGATCATATAACCGTCTGTCTCAAATGTAGCATTCGGGTTGTAGGAAACTGTCTGACCCGCATTTTTAGGTTCAGCCACAAGAAGTCTGCGGTTAAAACTCATCTGTGACTTGCTGTTGTTTGTGAGTGCGTTATTGGCGGATACAGGTTTTTTGTAGTAAACTTTATACACTACACTTGATGCATCAGTATTATTGCATTTCAAGTAGTAGTTTTCAGATACTTTAAATGGACTTGAAAACTCTGCTGTCAATACGTTGTCTGACATAGAATAATTTGCTGTACCTGTGCTGTAAGAAGAGATCTTCCACTCAAATGTAGGTGGGTTTCCCCAGCCTGTCTGAGTATAATAAACAGATGCATACATTTTATCTTCCTGATTATATTGTTTCTGTTCATAAACTTTGAGATCATAGTAAGATCCGCCGTTTGGTGTTGCTGTGATCTTTTCGATCTCGTTGCCTGCATCAAGCGAGACGAATCCATCTTTATTGAGCGTATAGGTCACGCACATATCTCTGACAACGACATTTACATCGTGTGACTTGCCGTCGTTTCTTGTCACCCTTACAGTCGCAGATGCACCCTCTGTACCGCCTGCTGTGACTACTCCGTTTGCGTCAACAGATATGCCGCTGCTGTCGCCTATCACCGTGTAAGTGAAGTCGCCATAAGGCGGCTCGGGCGCTATTGCAGCTGTGCCGTTCGGGGAAATGCTCAGCTCACTTTCAACAGTGAAGTCATCAGGAAGAACGACTTTCAGCGTCACTTCATCAGAATACTTACTGCCGACTTTGACTCTCAGCTTGTAGTCTCCTGCCTTGATGCCGCTTATTTTGCCTGCCTCTTGGTCGATCTCCAGTCCTGCGGCATCGCCCTCAGTGACTTCGATCTCATAAGTGCCTGCTTCGCTTCCATCAGACATCATTACTGTCATAGCAGTGTTCTCGCCTGCGGTGATCTCACTGCTGTAAAGGCTCAGTATCGGTAAGGGTTCAGAAGATACCACAACGGGTATCACGCGCTTAACGCCTGTTGCCTTGTCAGTTACTGTCACAGTTGTCCTTGTATTATCAGCAACACCTGTTATGCTGACTTTATCACCGTCAGCCGCCGCTGTTGCACTGCTGCTGTCTGCCGAGACTACCGTGAAGCCGTCCGAATTGAAAACTTTGGTCGTGATGGTCTGACCCGGCTTGATATACAGTGTCGTTTCTTCAACAAACATCGTCAGCGGTTCGTTATTATCGGGTTCATTACCCTTAGTCTGAGTTATCTTTATAACGATGTTATCACCCGTATGATCAACAACGTCATTATCTGACCATACCTTTTTCACGCTGAGGTCGATAGTCTTTAGAGTGTTTGTTATCGTGACCGTTGGCGTGTCAGAGCTGTTAACACCGTTATTGGCGTATGATACATCAAACATTACCGACTCATGTTCGGCAACATAGATAAAGTCATTATCGCCAAGCTGAACATTGGTAAGAACATACTTGTAGCCGTCAGACTTTTTCAGCTTGACAGTGCCGAGTGCTGCGACGTCTCGGGGATAGATACCGTTCGTATTCTGATAATTTCCCGCAATTATATCATCGTATAATACTTTGCCTGACATATTTGTACCTACAAGATCGGCATTAACGCCGCCGTTATAGGTATTGTACATCGTTACCTTGTAGAGATCCACCTCGATTATCTCAGGTTTATAGCTTTCGGGTGTATCTTTCCAGGCTTTCTGTATGGTGATGTATTTGGGCTGCCTGTTTGTGATGTTCACATACACGCCGTCCTTGTCGCCTTCGTAGTCATACTCTGTCTCGTAATCAGCATAATTGCCTGTCAGCGATGATCTGTCTTCGATAACGTAGTACCACCAGTGCGGCTCATCTTTCATCGCAGCTCTTTCCTCAGGCGTAAGTCCGCTTACTTCATCAGCGGTAAGAAGATAATCAAGCCCCTTTATTACTTGACGGAAGCCGTTGTCAGCATTCAGTGTGACATTCCACAATTTCACGACCTTACTGAGTTCTTCGGCAGTTGGTTTACTTGAGTCTTTCCACTGATGCATCGTCTTGTATACCACAGCGGTCACAGGAGGATGATTTTTCAATTCAATGGGGTCTCCCCATGTTTTTGTTACCTGAAGATCGGTCACTTTCGGTGTGCTGTTCTTATTGCTTATCCTGAACTCGCCAACATCACCGTTAATGTTCTTGCTGTAACTTATCGAATACATCTTTCTCAGTGTCCTAATCTGTTCATCTGTCAGTGCAGGTGTAAGCGACTTATCGTCAATTATTTCCTCCACCGTGAAGTCAGTGTAGTTTCTAAGATCGACTGTATCGGGTATTTCCAGCGACCAGCCCGATGATTTTTGGAGTTTGCCAACGTAAAGCGGATTAGCGCTCTTTCTGCCGTCACGGTCAAGTCCGTAAAGTGCAAAGCCTACTTCGGGGAATTCGACATTGTTTCCATCGACAGTCTCATTATTTACGCCGCGCCACTCTTTCTTGACAACAAGCATCTGAGTGTTTCGTATAGTTACATCAGCGGGAATATTATTGTATTCGGAGTCCTGCTCATTAGTATTGACACAGTTGCCGATGTAGATCGGTCTGTAATTGCCAAGAGTGTGATCCTTAGCGCTGATGTAGCTGCCATCGGGCTGAAGAACGAAAGTCTCGCCGTCGATGGTGTATTCGGTCTCTTTCAGATAGTAGTAGATCTTCTTCGTGCCAACGCCGTTCGGAAGTCCTTCCCAGAGAGCTGTATTGTTGTTTTCAACAGCAGAGATGGTCTTAGGATTAGTGAACTTCTCTGCCGCCTGATCGGACAGCTGAAGATTTTCAGCCGTTGCCTCATACAGATCTTCTGTCGGGATAGTATCTGATTTAGTGTAAGACCAGAAGAGTTTGATCTTGGAAGAAGCACTCGCCGCACCGTTCGGCTTAAAGCTGTCCTCCCAGTTTTTAGTTGCCTTGATGCTTATCAGCTGGATATTAGGCACGTCCTCACCATTAACACCGTTGACCTTTGATGCATCGCTCAGGTCGAAATCATCGGGTCTCTCCAACGTTGACTGCGGTGAGTAAACGAAGTAGAAAGTGAAATCCTTCAGATCTTCCAGTGATGTTTTGCCGCTTTCATAAGGCGACGGCTTGTATCCGGGAGGTGCTTTCGTTTCTATCAGCTTATAAAGCCTGTTAGGTGTCAGACCAACCTGAGTTTTTCCGTCAAGACTGATGATCCCTGCCCCATCGGGAACAGCGCCGTTCTCAGTCAGTGCGTTATCAAACTCCACATTGTAGACCGACCCGTTTTTAGTGTATTTTGTTGCATATATCCACTGACCGCCTGTGTATTCAGCTATCATAAAATCAGCTTTAAGCGAGTCAATGGTAAAGTTGCCTATGTTTACCTTGTTGATCTTGGGCATGTTGCCTGACTGGTTAGATGCCTGATCCTCATAGTATTCAAGTTCGAGTTCGTTATCGTTAGACTCGGACTTCTCGGTCCTGTCATTTGCGTAAATGACTGCCTTATTGGAAGTGTATATCTTCGAGCCGCTGTTTGGCTTGCTGCCTGCGGAAATGTTACCTGGTGTATTCTCATTGGCAGTCAGCAGATAACCATAAGTGACACGCAGATGAAGGCCATCGGGAACAGTGAACTTGATGTAGTAGTCCTCACCGTACTCGGTGATGGTATATTCTGCGCTGTTGACAGTCACGCCTTTGATAACAGAGTAGTCAGAACCATTCCAATTATCCGAAGTGAAAAAGATACCCTGACCGGAAGATGTGAGCGCTGTTCCTGTTACGAACTCATATTCAAAATTGCCGTTTGCATCAAATGTATTACCATAAAGACTAATACCATCGCTGTAAGAATTAGGATACTTGATATGACACGCAATTTTCTTTCCGGGCTCGCCTTTAAGTGTTACCTTTATCCTTGCACCGGCAGGAACGATCGTATCCTTTGCAAATACCCACATTGCTCCATCGGACTCAACTTTCGCGCCTTCTGCGAGCAGGTCATGCTCATAGGTCGTAAGTTTTGCGGGTGCTGTCTCAATTGTATAACTGCCTTTGGGAAGCTCCTTATTGGTATCAACATCAATTATTGTCGGCAGATCAAGGTCTGCATTCAGTATACCTGAATTGGCAGCATTATCATACTTCTCACTGAGTTTCAATACTGACCTTATGGCGAACTGTACTGCTGTGCCTTCGGTAATATTCAGCGTGAAACTGTCACCCGCATTCATATTGCCGCAGACGAAAGTACCTTCGAGCTGTCCGTTGCTGTCAAACGTACCGTTTATCGGTACAGAGCCGCCGTTATAGCCGATAGAACCCTTTACCGCAGTACCTGCCGCACCCTTCAGCATATACTTGACAGTTGCGCCGCTTTCAATGGAGTTTTTCTCAA
Source organism: uncultured Ruminococcus sp. (assembly GCF_902762735.1). GTDB lineage: Bacteria > Bacillota > Clostridia > Oscillospirales > Ruminococcaceae > Hominimerdicola. The sequence goes on along the minus strand of NZ_CACWPP010000074.1, from coordinate 21,377 downwards.
CTTTGATAACGGCTGAGCCATCACTTACACTGACAGTGTGAGTTCCCAGCTTGTCAAGATAATCAGTTGTACCCTGATAGCCTGTAATGTAGAAATAGTCCTCAACGGTTATCATGCCGCTGCCTGAAGCCGTAAGATTTTTAGCCTCAGGGTTTATGTCCAGCACATACTCTGCTATCACGCCTGATTTATTTCTTGCACTAGGAGTCTTGTAGCTCTTGTCGATATAATCCTTATCACCTGTTACTTTCAGTTCAGCTGTTATCTCTTCACCCGAAGGCATATATGACTTGAGCGAGTTTCTTATCGGAACGCCCGATGTTGTCATTTCAGGGAAATCTTCAACAGGTATGCCGATATAATACTCTATCACAGCCTTGCCGTTTACATGGAAGTATACTGTATTTGCTGCGGTCTCATAGTAATACCGCCAGTTATCGTTGCCCAGCAAGTCGGCCAGCGCATCGACCTTTTGCAGTTCACCGCTTGAATACTTCGCAGCCGCTCTGACCTTATGATCCTCATCAATGATGAGTTTATAGCCGTCAGGCAGAGTATCGAGCAGAACGGTATCACCCGACTGTTCGAGCCTGTACTTGAAAATGTAGTACTGCTCTGCCAGCTTGTTGCTGTCAGGAGTATAATCAATTTTCTTTACGTTCTGGAGAGAAATGAACTGTATCTCATTTCCTTCCTCGTCGATAGCTGACTTGTTATAGGTCAGTGTATCATCATTCAGTATACGGAGTTCACCGTTTGATGTAAAGCTAACGCCCTTGTCATGGTCAAACTCTCCGTCAACGCCTGAAGAATAGATAGGTGTGTAGCCGTCAAGATCTTTTTCGGTCACACGGTAATAATATCTTCTGCCTTCCGCATCGCACTGGAGCAAGTCCTTGATATACACGCTCTGAGCTGAACCGTACTGGTTTGAGATTATCCTTTGGTTGGTAACGACCTTCTCCCAGCTGTCAGAACCGTCAACTCTTCTTTCGAGATCAAACTCGATATGATCGGGACAGTTATCGTGATTTTTCCAGTCTTTGGTAACAGTTATCGTAATCCTGTTGGAATTATTCTGCACTGTTATATTGCCTGACTTTGTCAAGCTCTCAGGTGCTATGCACTCATAACCCAGCGGGACACAAAGTTCTCTCACCCTATATTCGAGGGCGTTACCCTCAGTGTCATACTTAGGCTGAGGCTCCCAGCCGACTGTATTGTAATTGCCGCTGCTGTCCTTTGTCAATACGCGCTCGCCGTCCGTGACCGCGCGCCATGATTCAGATGAACCGCGCTTGCGGTATTCCAGAACGAAAGTCAGCTGTTCGGGTCTTTCGCTGACATTTCCGCCGAACCACTGCTTGTTTGCGGTGAAGATCAGCTTATCGTAAGTATTCACGATCTCAAGCGTACCGCTTCGGCTGATGCCGACGTTATCCCAGTGTGAAGAATAGCCCGAAACAGGCTCTTCTTCTGCCTTATAGACGTATACACCGCCATCAGCTGTATGTGCGGGCAGTCCTATCCAGTCGGCAGTCTTATCCCAGTTATCTGAGGTTATCTGCTTAGATGCCGCAAATGCATCGCCCAGCTCGCTGACAGGCTTCCAGTCAGTGCCGCCGTCCGTTGAGTAGAGGAGCTTGACAGTCACATCACTTCCTCGTGATGCTGCCTTTTCGCTCTCACTGAGCCCTTCGTCACCGCTCCAAGTCTTATGGACGTGAATATCTGTGGTATCTGCCACGTTCGTGACAGTAAGTGTACCCGACTTATCCAAGCCGCCTTCATTTGAATATACTGCTTTTACGCCATTTTTGTAATTATTGGCGATAGTTGCATCGTCCTCGACCACTCTGTAAACATAGCCTGTATCCAGGTCATGGAAAGTTTTGCTCCACGAATCTGCCGAGAGGGTCACGGACTTATCTGCAACGTCAGCCCAGTGGCTGTCGTCTTCGTTGCGCAGTTTTCTCTGAAGTTTCAGTGTTACATCATAAGGAACTACGCCGCTGCCCCACTGTTTGTTAACAGTCAGACATATCTTGTCATAAGTATTTGTCACATCAAGATGTGCATCATCATTAGTTCCGTCTGCGGCTGTGTAACTTGCAGTATAACCGTCAACAGCTGTCTCTTCGACCTTATAGTAATATTTTGTCAGAGTGCCGTCATCGGTATACTTCGGAAGTACGTCCCAGTCACAGTAATAGTTATCGGCAGTAAGTGTCCTGCTGTCAAAAGTTTCCCAACTGCCCGACTCACCTTTACGCCTGTAAAGTGTTACGGTCACACCATCGGCAGGTCGGTGAGAAGCATCGTGGTCTGCCCAGTATTTATGGGTATCGAGCTTAATGGCAGGCAGGCGCTCTCTTCTGAAATACCAGCTGTCGCCGCCCTTCTCGCCTGTACCTAAACCGCCTTCATTCCTGAACTCAGCGGTGTTGTTTTCAGTGTCAGTACTGTATGGCACATCGACCACATCTGCGACTGTATCATATGTAAGATCAACATATTTATAGTTGTCAGCAGACGCATTAAAATTGATCGTAAAGCCTGTTATCTTGTCGCCTGACTTTGTATACGTTACCGTAAAGTCAGTTCCATTGACGAGCGGTACTGCACTGCCGCCTTTTTCGTTATACGCATTGATAGTGAGATCACTGCCGAATTCAGCTGCCAGATAATGGTCAGCGCCGCTTCCCGATACGGATATTATATCTGTATAAGGGTTGGTGCTGAACTGAGAATAACTGTCTATGCTGACTTTCCATGTGATGGTTTTCTTTTCCTCAGCGGGCTTATCATTTTTGCCGTCATATCCGTACTCGGTAACATTCTTTTCGCCGACTGCCGACTTGCTCACACTGTTATTGAGCTTTGGCACATCAGCCTCACCTGTTTTTGTCACTTTGCCTTCAGGATTATCAGGGTCTTTAAGCTCAACAGGATTTGTATAGCGCTTGCTCGCTTCACTCATTCCTGCCAGCTCATTGATCTCTGCCTGTGTCAGCTTGACTTTATAGGTGAAGATGACTTTGTTGAGACCATCAGCACCGCTCACAGCCACAGTATCACCGCTCTGTGTCAGTTGTACCGCACTGCTGCTTATCTGAGAGCCGTCAGCCTCAGCATAAGTGACCGCCAGCGAACCGTTTTCAGCTTTTGCAAACTGCGGGTCAGTCAGTATATACTCACTCAGCGGCTTTTTATTGCCGTTTGAAGTATATGCCGTCACCGTCCATACGACTGCATTCTCATCACTGTCAAAACTGCCGTACTTATCAAGTCCTGCCAGCTTGGTATCATCGTAATGAGCTGTGACAGTCTCTGTATCATCAGGCTGTTCCTTATCGGGAGGAGTAACAGATGCATCATTCTGATGGTCAAAGACACTATTCCAGTCGCTCTGCTTTTTGGTATCATAAGTGATGACGATCTTGCTCACGTCTTGGCTGACAACTGCTTTGCCTTCACTTATCGAGCTTACAGCACCGTCAGGTTCAACGCTCACCATTTCAAATGCAGAGGCATCTCCCCACATCGTATCACTTATAGTATAGTCTTTCAGTGACTTGCCGTTTCCTCTTGTTACGACCATTTCCCAGCGGATATAACCGTTATCGCCCGCCTTGCCGTCTATCGTATAAGAAGGTACAGCTTTCTTGCTGATGCTTGCCGAATTATCGTTCGGCAGCGGCTGCTCACATTTAGTGATCTTATCGGGGAGAACTTTGCTCCTGTCTTCAAATTTCGCAACATTGACAGCCACTGCTGTGCCGTCTGCCTGAGTCACTATCTGACTGTCCTCAACATAAGTTTCATAAGTGATCGTTATGAGTTTATCAGATGTCTTATTCAGATCAACTTTGCTGTTAGCCTTATCGACTGTACCTGCGCCCGAAGGTTCGATATTAACAGTGCCGTCGATGGCATTAGCTATGAAGCTGTCGCTGATCTGTGAATCAGAGTAATCGAACCAACCCAAAGGATTTGTGAGCGTGACCGTCCATTTTACTCTGGGCTTTTCATAGTTCTCACTGAGAAGCTGTGAAGTCTTATCAAGCTCTGCCGACTTATCATTGAATGTCACAGTTATCGGCAGAGTAGTTCCGCCGAATTTCAGCTCCAAATCGCCGTCCTCATTCTTCTCTCTCTGTGCCGAGCCGAAGAAATTGATGCTTCCCTCAAACGCGCCGCTGTTAGAATCAATGTATTTCAGATAAGTATCAGTGAACTTTATGATAACAAGTCCCGTATCCTTATTAATAGTATAATAGCCCGAAACGTTGCTGTCATCATCTTCCGAAGAATAGCCGTTAGTAATGCGCCATTTGTTATAATTATCAGTATTGTCTATCGCAACAGCATTTGGACCATAAACATCTATCGGTATGCTGACACCCTCAGGCAGATGATAATATACATATTTTCCCGCGTTGGTGCCTATACGACCGTCATTAAACGAATAGTCCAGCTTGAAATTGCTTCCGACTTCGGTATTATCGCCGCCGTCCACATTGGCATCGGATACATATACACCGTTCAGCAGATACTCAGCAGATGTCAGATAGCTTGTAAGGTCTACCGCACCGCTCGGAACACCTGACGGCGCATAGCCTGAGCTTTGACCTTCCCATCCATCGCTCTCCCCCAGCACATTACGCGGCGTTTCTTCACCGAGAACGGGCTGAATATCTCCGTTGACTGCGCTTATGGCAGGTTTCATCATGCCCAGCGGAACTATCATAGTAACGATCATAGAGAGCGCAACGAGAAATGCAAGGTATCTGTTTCTTTCGCGTTGTTTCTTCAGCATTTTACTTACCATAGACTGAAACTCTCTCAACCTGATCCCCCCCTAACGATTTTATCTTAGTGTGATCTACGCTCATCATATCTTTCCCGAGCGGTCAAAGGGCCATACCCTGAATATCACTCTGCCGATGACATATTCATCAGCTATACAGCCTACCGATGTTGATCGGCTGTCTATTGAGACTGCCCTGTGGTCGCCCATAACAAATATCCTGTTTTCAGGTACCTGATAAGGCAGTTCAATATCACACTCGCCCTTTGCTTTTTCATTCAGGTACGGCTCGTCAAGCATTTTTCCGTTGACGTAGACCGTCCCCGCACTGTCAATGTCTATAACATCGCCCGCAACGCCTATCACGCGCTTGAGCAATATCTTGTTATTAAGATAGAACGCAACGATGTCGCCGCTTTTGAAGTTTGAGCGCTTACTGCAAACTATCAGCTCATCATTCATCATCGTTGGTGTCATACTTGTGCCTGTTACCCTTAAAACAGGTAAAAACAGTACAGAAACAATAACTGCAACTGCCGCGACCACCGTAAGCGATGATACCGTACTGAGCATCGTCCTTCGGAAATTGGCATTATACCTTACTCTTTCCAGCTCGTTCCTCAGCTGTTCAGCAGACGGCAGATCTATCTCTTTTTGTTTCTCGTCACTCATCGCCGACCTCACTTTCCGCTGTATCTGCCTTCTTTTCAATGCCGAAGGCTGCGTTGGTCAGTTCATCTATGCGATCTTTCAGCTTTTTGTTTTCTTCCCGCAGATCATCAAGCTCTCTGCGCATATAATATAATATCTCTAAAAGTTCAGGTCTTTTCAACCTGCTCAGTTCTTTATCAGTCATCAGTTTGCTCCCGAAACAATTATTACGCTCACCACAAATTTACAGTTAAATATTTATCATCAATTACAAATGCATGAATAATTTACTCTTACAGTATACACTAAATGCCTTTAATATGTCAACAGTATGGAATTAATTAAATTATTTTTTGTTTACTTCGTCAAGTAAAACGTTTTAAACATAAAAATAATTTACAAATCTTACAACGCATATTCAGAAGAGCAATATGCAGTATTTACAATAATAGGTAATTATGCGAGGTTGGATATTGTCGATAAATAACAAATGCACCACTTTTATATCATAATTTATAATGACTTAAAAGCAATAGTTTACAACTGCATACAAAGCGCGATACAAGTTGGGCATATCAATAAAAATATTCACAAATATTGCAATAATTAAAAACAGACCGTTCCTGCACATACAGAAACGATCTGTCACGATCAGTCTATTCTATAGCAATCCAACTATTTAAATTCACAAAAGCAATCCAACTATTTAAATTCACAAAATCCAGTCGCAAAAGCTCGGATCTATGGATTTTGTGACTGGATTTTGTCTGAATTTTAAGGCGGATTGCTATATGTAAGCTACCTTACCATCATCGGCAAAAGTGAGTTTGCCGCGCTGTTTTGCTGCACGAATGCCCAGCGATACTGCTGTTTCTATCGAAGCAGTCATTCGCGTGTGACCGAACAGATGCGCAGTCTCACGCAATAGATCATCACGCTGTAACGCTATCTGGCGCGAAAGAATAAGGATTATACCGTTGCCTATCTCTTCGGGCGGGATGTCCTTTATATCGCGGCGAAGATCAGTTTCACACCTTGCACGGCATTTATCATAAGCAGATGGTTCTTGCGAAACAAGCCAGATAAATTCTGTTTCGCCCGCTGCGGTGGACTTATGGGGTGCTGCTGCAAGGGCTTTCTCAAAAGCCGCTTTAGCCGAATTTGTCTGCCTTGAAACGCCCCACGATGTCAGGACACGCTTTTGCAGTACTTCCCTGCTGATGGGTGCTTCTGCGGCAAGAATGCTTTCAATACAGGAGGTTATCTTGTCTGCATTCGCTTCGTTGAACTGTTCGGGCGTACCCTGAGTTTCAGGGATAAAGGGGACATATTCCTCGCACTCATCGGAAAGTGCAGACTGTTCCTCGCGCTCAAATTCAAGCGGTTCGGGCTTTTTCGGAGGTTCTTCCGCAACAGGCGCGGGAGCATTTTTTGCTGCCGCCGCTTTGTCTATCTCAGTTATGATATTCTGAACACAGCGTTCTTTATCAGCCAGCCAGTCAAGCAGATAAACGCTTGTAACGTTCCAGCCCAGACCTTTCAGCACAGCAGGCTGAGAAACGGTGCGGTCGTAAGCAGTGCCGTTCTCATAGTATTTGCGTCCACAGCAATTTATGCCGAGAATATAGGTGTTGATGTCATCGGGGTCTGCCACAGCCACATCTACTTTATAGTCGGAACAGCCCACGCTGCACTTGACGGTATAGCCGCGCTTTTCAAGTTCATCAGCCACAAGCCGCTCGAAACCATCGCCGACAGCACCGCTGCCCGCACGAACAGGCAGTGCCGTTCTGCCTTTAGCGGCAAATTCGAGGAAGCCTTTCAAGCCGTCAACGCCTTCGGAACGGGTTCTGCTGAGGTCGATCATTTCGGGCGTTATGACTGAGTAGACCACCATTTTCTCCCTCGCGCGGGAGATGGCAACGTTGAGTCTGCGCCAGCCGCCGTCACGGTTGAGAGGACCGAAATTCATGCTGACTTTGCCCTCTTTATCAGGACCGTAGCCGATGGAGAAGAATATGACATCACGCTCATCGCCCTGCACATTTTCCAGATTTTTGATAAGTATCGGCTCGTACATCTCATTAGCCCAGACTTCCAGCTGAGGATCAGCGCGGAATGCATCAGCCAGAACATCGTCAATAAGATTTTGCTGAGGCAGGCTGAATGTGACTACGCCGATGGAGTGACTACGCAGCTGAGGGTCGCGCAGGCGGCGGCATATCTCCTCCACCACTGCTTCAGCTTCGGCGCGGTTGGTCTTGGTACTTCCCTTGTCGTAGAAGCCTTCGACATGCACCCAGCTGACCTCGCTTATCTGGTCATCGGGAGATGGGAATGTATACAGCTTGTTCTCGTAATACTTGGAATTTGAGTAAGCGATAAGGCTCTCATGGCGCGAACGGTAGTGCCAGAGCAGATGCTTCTGGGGCATAGACAGCGCAAGGCAGTCGTCAAGGACGCTTTCGAGGTCCTCCTTATCGTAGTTCTCTTCATCGACATGATTGGTGGAGAAAAAGCTGGTTGGCGGCATCTGCTTGGGGTCGCCCACAACTATGACATTCTCGCCGCGTGCGATAGCTCCGACTGCTTCACAGGTCGGCAGCTGGGAGGCTTCATCAAAGATGACGAGGTCGAATTTCGGGTATGCGGGGTCGATATACTGCGCCACCGAGATAGGCGACATGAGCATTACAGGGCACATGCGGCGCAGCAGGTTGGGAATGCTGTCAAACAGCTTTCGTATGCTCATCATTCGCCCGCCGCTCTTGATGGCACGCTGGAGAATGCCCAGTTCGCTGCTTTTAGCACCATCACCCGGCGCGGGTATCTTTGCAGAAAGTTCGGCTGCAAGCTCTTGTATAGTGAGCTTTTTGAAGCTCTCGTGGGCATCGTTCAGGCGGCGGACAGTGTCCTCGAACAGAGTGCCCGTGAAGCCCGAAAGCGCCTTGCTTGTGCGCATGGCAGCATTGACCTCCGCTTTGCTGATGCCGCAGTCAAAGGCGGCAACAAGAGAACTGCTGTCTGCTTTTCCGTTAAGATAAGCTTCGGATACGTTGGCTGCGCCTGATCTTTCCAGCTTATCGCAGAAGCTCATTATAACAGTCCAGTCTTTCAGCCGCGAAAGCTCGGCAGACAGTCCTGCAATGTTTCCGCGTATCTCTTCAATAGTGCCGTTGGTGAATGAGACAGTGTCAAGTTTATATACTTGCGCCATCATTTCGACCGCTTCGGAGAACTCTGAAACATCAATTTTCTTGGCAAGGTCAGACAGCTCCGCACCGCTTCCGCAAGATGCGATCTTCGCTGAAAGCGCCGATCTTGCGGCATCATCAAGCGCAGATGAAGCTATCAAGTTTTTTACCTTGTCAGATTTATCAAGCGATGCGCGGATCATTCCCGCATCTGTACTTTCACCTGCCCAGAGAGCGCCGAAGAACTGTTCAGCGGCTGTTTTGCCGTTATCGACCTCATTACGCAAAGATGCGCAGGAAGTCAGCTTATCGTACCAGTCAGATATGTTCTCTTTGGTGACGGAAGAAGCGTTTTTGGCGTGGGCTGAAAGCTCGCTCACAAGGCGCTTTGCGCCGAAATACTTGGGTATGAACCACTTGCTGCTGACTGTTTTCCATTCGGTCTGTGCTTTGGTCGCATCATAGCTGAAAACGCTGTCGGTAAAGACTTCACTCAGCTCGCGTTTGCTGTTTTGCATTTTTTCAAGAGCCGAAAGTGTCTGCAAAGCAGATGACCTTGACATCTCAGCATTGGCATTCCCGCTGATAACAGATGGCAGGAAGAAGCCGTTTTCCGATGAAACAGCGAGTATCTCGCTAAGGTTTGAAAACTGCGCAAAATTCAGCTTTTCGCCGCCGACAAGAGCTGATATGCCGTTTTCGTTTTGTGACAAGTTTTCTGCCTTGACAGACAATTCTGCGAGCTTTGCACGCAGTTCGTCCGCTGTTGACAAGCCGCATTCGGTCAGCTTCAGGAATTTCAGCGCAGTACTGCTGACATCGCCGAACTGTCCGCCGATGTTAGCCAGACTTTCGGTCAGTTCGCGCCACTGACAGTAGCTTTCGGCAGTCATGGAGCCGATCTGCTGATCTGTGAACTCGATCATGCCGCTGAATGCACGTTTCTGCTCATAGCGCACAGCGGCATCATACATCGAAATGCCGTAATTGCGGACTTTATGCATTTCCTCCATCGTGCCGTTCAGCTCCTGCCTGAGGGCTTTGAGCTTTTCTGCCTGCGCCTGATACTCGGCAGGCTTTTTGATCCTGCCCACGTTCAGCGTTTCGTTGAGCTGGTCTAAAACGGCGCGTTTCTGGGCTTTGTTTGAATGCAGTTCGATACAGAAAGGACCGAGACCGATCTTGTCAAGACGCTTCTCAACAACCGAGAGTGCCGCCATCTTTTCTGCCACGAAAAGCACCGAACGCCCGTGATACAGGGCATTTGCGATCATATTGGTGATGGTCTGTGACTTGCCTGTGCCCGGAGGTCCGTGAAGAACAAAACTCTGACCCTCACCAGATGCGACAACTGCCGCAAGCTGAGAAGAGTCTGCCGCCACAGGCACAGCGAGGTCGGCGGGTGAAATGCTGTCAAGCTCGACGGGCGAAGCGGATATGTCGCTGCCAGCCCATTCCGTCCTGCCCGAGATAAGGCTTGCGACAACTTTATTCTGCGCAAGCTCATCGGCGCGGTTGCGAATATCGTTCCACATTATGAACCTGTTGAAGCTGAACTGCCCGATGAATGCGTATTCCTCTATATCCCACCTTGACTTTGCCATAACGCCCTTGCGGATAATGCTGAATATCTTAGGTACATCGACACCGCTCTCATCTTCGGGCACAGGGTCAAGCCCCTGAATATCTATGCCAAAGAACTGTCTGAGCATTTCCAACAACGTAATATTCACCTGCGTATCCTCATCGCGAACGCGGATAGAGAAACTCTTGTCCTGAACGCGGCGTGTTATGTCAACAGGCACGAGCACCAGCGGCGCATAGCGCGGCTTCTCACTGCGGTCAGTCTCAAACCAGCGCAGGAAGCCCAGCGCCAGATACATCGTATTTACGCCGTTTTCCTCCATGCTGACCTTAGCAAGGCGGTGGAGCTTTTTCATGGTCTTTTCCAGTTCGCTATCCGTCAAAAAGGTGCGCAGGCGCTTTGAACTGAACTCTTTTGCCGCTATATCGGCGATGAGTTCACGCTGATTTTCGTTTTCGTATATTTTGCTGTCAGAAACTTCCAGTGTTATATCGTTCGGGACGGGCATGATCTTAAAGATCTCGTCTGCGGCTATCTCATTTTCCAGCGCGTCAAGACTGTCCACCATCAGCTGAACGTTCGCGGCGTTGGGACGGAAATTCAGCAGGCTGTTGCGCAGGCTCAGGTCCAGCAGTTTACGCTCCCACATCATCTGTTTGGTGACTTCGCGGGGTGCAGCATTAGTTTCGATTTCTCCGAAAGCTATCTCTCCGGGGGCGGAGGTGATGTCTTTTTTGTTGCGCTCACCGTAGTCAACTGCCGTGAAAACGCCGTTTTCACTGACCCTTGCAGGTATGGGGCGAATGCCGCCCGTGCGGGTGCGGGCAATATCTATCGCAAATAAAAAGTCCTCTGATTTGGACAGTTTATCTGCGGCATGGGACTCTGCCGTATCAAAATCCACCGTTTTGCCTGCGGTGAAGTCCGTACATTCGATAACGCTTATCTCGTCTACGCCGCTTGCCATTCGCTTAGTAAGGGCTGTTCTGTCGTACTGCAAGCAGTCTGAAAAAGTGTCCTCTTCGAGCCATGCACCCGCCATAGCATGGGTGTTCGTCAGCACCAGCAGGCTGTGAAGCCCCGCAGCTTCCAGACAGGAACAGTACAGCACCGCAAGATCAAGACAAGTACCGCTTTTGCCTTCCAGCACCACATCGGGCAGTCGGATACGCTGTGCGTCCTCATAGCTTGCAGGAGGTACGGTATACGCGATATTCTCCTGCTGAAGTGCGGCGTACACTGCACCCATCTGCTGTTTGACCACATTTGGGTTACGGGTCTGATAGCCTGTAAACGCATGGTCTCCGCACCATTTTTGCAGGTACAGGGAGGCATTCGCCAGCACACCCTGAACAGCAGGGTGATTCGGTGATATGAATGCCGCTGCTGTTTCGGGCATGAAACCTGCGCCTGTCCACTGGTCGTAGGCAAGAAGTTCCAGCTCTCTAAGTTCACGACCGACTATAACTTCGCCTGCCGATGTACGCTGTATCGCCTCTATCCTGACATATCCTGCCATTTTTTCGGTCAGCCCGAAAAGATAGTCAGGTCTCAGGATAGTCTCCACAGGTGACACCTCAACGGGGACATTCGGCATCAGGTCAATAGCAGATGATTCATATTCCTGCGCAAATTCAGGCTCAAATGCAATTCGCAGGAACACATTTTTCAAAATGCTGTCCGAAATATTGGTCACAATGATACTTCTGAAAACAGGAACGTAGTTCTGCTGCATCGCAAAGTTGATCTTTGCGGTCATAGCGCCGCCAAATTTAACAAGACTTTCCATATTGTACTCCTCTCGAGGGATTGAATTTCTGTCAATACTTAGTTAATATTATATCACTATACGATTTACATGTCAATCTTTTTTGTCAAATATCCACTGTTTTACTCTTTGGACTGATCTCTTCTTCCTTTTTGACACAGATAACATTCTGCCGAACGTTATACCGCTTCAAATGACAGCTTTGAAGTGCGCCGCTGTGAAAGGCAGTTTTTTGCAGTGTTTCAGCGGGATAGTCATAATAATTTTTATTTTTAATTATGTTATATTGGTGAAATCATTTTTTGCCATTGATCTGAGATAAGCCGTAATTACTGACTGAAAGCTTTTTTTGATTGTTAATGGAATGTTCACCATTAATAACAATCTATCCATAAATATATGATAGAATATACTAGTTATATATGCCACTTTGTTCGGGCAAAATAAGACAAAATGTAAGGAAAGATAACATGGAAGTTTTTAAACCAAAAAACGATGATGAGGGTGCGCTCCAGCGGCTGATAGAGCATAGCTTTATCAAAAAGATGTCCTTCACACAATTTCTGATGTTCGGTTATTCGCTGGTAATACTGGTAGGCGCGGTGATACTGTGCCTGCCGATAAGCTGTTCCGAGCGGCACTACACTCCGCTCCACCACTGCGTTTTCACAACTACATCAGCCCTCAGCGGCACAGGACTGACTCTGTATGATACTTACAGCTACTGGTCACTTTTCGGTCAGATAGTCATACTCATCATAATACAGGTGGGCGGTATCGGTTTTATGAGCATCGGGCTGTTCGCGCTAAGTTTCATGGGCAAGAAGATCGGGCTTAAACAGCGTGCCACGATGCGTGAGTCCATAGGCAGTGTATCTAGCGGCGGCGTTGTAAAAATGACACGATTTATCCTCAAAGGCACTGCACTTTTCGAGAGCATCGGCACTGTTTTGCTTTGCTTCTGGTTCGTGCCGCGATTGGGCTGGGCGATGGGCATTTACTTTGCGCTTTTCCACTCAATATCAGCATTCTGCACTGCGGGAATGGATCTGATGGGCTATTTCGAGCCGGGAAGTTCGCTAATCACTGCAAATGACAGCGTTCTGCTGAACCTGCCGATAATCGCACTGCTGATAATCGGCGGCATCGGCTTTTTCACCTGGAGCGACATTGTGACACACAAACAGCATGTGAAAAAATACTCGGCACAGACCAAGATAATACTGGTCGTCACGGTGCTTTTCTACCTGCTGGGCATGCTCGATATGGGTCTGCTTGAATGGAGAAATCCCGAAACGATGAAGGACATGGGCGTGGGCGGCAAGATAGTCGCATCGTCGATGCTGGTGACTTCGGGACGTGACGCGGGCTTTGCTTCGGTCAATGTTGCAGGGCTGAGACAGACTTCGATAATGCTGCTGATATGCTTCATGTTCATCGGCGGTTCTCCAGGATCGACTGCCTGCGGTATCAAGGTAACTACCTTTGCTGTTATGATGATGACAATATCAACAGTTTTCCGCAAAAAGAAGAGCGTTGAGTTCTTCGGGCGGCGCGTTGATGACACCACTGTGCGCAACGCTTGCTGCATCACCACACTTTATCTGACACTGGTGATAGTTTCTGCCATGATAATCACAGGCGTTGACGGTCTTGAACTGACACCTGTGATCTTTGAACTGGTCAGCGCCATAAGTTCGACAGGGCTTTCAATGGGTATAACCACTTCCCTGTCCGACCTTTCCATATTCATCGTTATAGTAATAATGTTCTTCGGAAGAATAGGCGGCATCTCGTTCATAGTTTCACTGCACAACAATTACGCATCGAACAAGAGCCAGCTGCCCGAAGAGAAGATAATGCTGTGATATTTATATAATATGACCATCCCTTTAGCACACCAACTAAAAATACGGTGAACAAAAGGATAATTGAGCGCCCCATATCTTTCCCCCGCCTGCGGCGGGGGAAAGATATACGCCAAGAACCTTAAGTTCTGTATAGCCGTAGTTTTTGTGGTGTGTCAGCGGGATAACCACATTATATAATACTGAAATTGATGTGTCAGAAATATGACAGCTATGGTCAGACAGAGAAAAACACAAAGAGATGACAACAAAATTATTAATAATCAACAAAAAACGTGACCTGCCTGTTCTGGCAGGAATTATCCTGCTGATCGGGAATGTCGGATCTTATGCGGCGGCAGTCTATTTTGAGCCTGCGGGATACATCGGCAAAGAAAATATCGCGAAACTGCAAAGATATATGGCGCTGTCAGCGGCGGCTGATGTCTGCCAAGCGGGATATATCTGCATGTTCATCGCGATGTTCGCCATGTGGATATTGGGTCTGTACAGGCTCGAAACACGCGATAACAGGGAGCATATGCCTGTTTCGCCAAAAAGCAGAAAGTGGCTCATCTCGGTCGCGATGATACTTTTCGCGGGGCTGATAGTACTGGTGATAGGCGCAAAGACCGCAGGTGATGACGGGATATTCGCGCGGCTGAAGATAGCAGTCTGTGCAGGGACAGACCGTGATACAGACAGCACTGCTGCTGTCACAAATATAAATGCTCTGCGGGTGGAAAAGTCTTTCGGCGGCAAAGCAAAAATCGGCGGGACGCTTATCTGTATTGACGGTTCGGGCGAGGAGATACGATTTCCTGTCAGCGGCGGCGAAGCTGATTTTTTCTCGGGGGAGATTATAAAATACTCCAACTGCCGTTTCAGTGCAACTTACTACAAACGCTCGCACATTATAAAAGAATACAGCTTTGAGGGAAAGAAAGATCCCTCATACATTGAGAGCCAGAGTGATGCAGACAAGATCTTCGGGCATGTTGAGATAGGGTGGGAGCTGAATGAAAACCAATTTCTGCTCTGCCGCCCCGAGAACATAAAACGAAAAGTCGGCTGGGCGGTCTACCGTGACGGAGAATTGGTGCAGCTTGACAAACATTCTCCCCAGATCTGCACCGTGACCGCCGAGTATTATGAAAAGCTGGACATTGACGCGCACACATCTGAGACAGGCAGTTATGAGATAGTGCTTGTGTACTGCAACGGCAGAAAAGCCTTTCGCATCAGCGACAGCATAATTTTTGACATTGACGAAGAGTGGGGCGACCCTGTGGGCATCCATCTAGAAGAGCGTCAGGGGCTTCCGCAGACGGAGAAAAAAGAAGTTCCGCCGATGCCCGAAGATGTGGATATTTGGCTTGACGGCATGAATATCTGCCGAGATAGTGTTGAAGGCTATGATGACAGGCTGGCATGGGTCGTGATGCACGATGGCGAACTGATAAGGATACTGCCGGGAAATACGATCACTTTTACTGCATATGCAGGCGAAAGTTTTGATCTGACAGGCATCGCAGACGAAAAGGGCAGCTATGAAGTGTGGCTGGCAGTCTATGGATTTGAGAAGAATGGCGTTTATTATGACTGCAAAACAACTAAGGTCAGCAAAAGTATAAAATTTGATATATCAGAGTAAATAATTGGACTAAAGGAGAAATAAAAATGGCGAGATCATTTTTGATAGTTGGTATGGGAAGATTCGGCAAGCACATGGCTAAGTCGCTGACAGCAATGGACAATGAGGTGCTGGCTATCGACATAAGTGAGGACAGGGTCAATTCGGCGCTGAAATATGTCACTGATGCACGAATAGGCGATGCTACCGATGAGCAGTTCCTAAAAGAGCTGGGCATCAACAATTTTGATGTCTGCATTTGTGCGATAGGCGACAATTTTCAGGCTTCACTGGAAACTACCTGCCTGATGCACGAGCTGGGTGCGAACTACGTTTTCGCCCGTGCGAACCGTGACATTCACAAAAAATTCCTGCTGCGAAACGGCGCAGACGAAGTTATCTATGCTGAGAAAGAAACTGCTGAGCGCTTTGCGGTGCGTTTCGGTTCTGAGGGTGTGTTCGACTATTTCAACCTGAACGACAAGTATGCCATCTACGAGATAAGCGTGCCTGAGAGTTGGGTCGGCAAGAACCTTATCGAGTCCAACGTGCGCCAGAAGTACCACATAAACGTGCTTGCCGTAAAGCAGGACAACGACTTCAAAATGGCGACCATCGACCATCGTTTCACATCTGATGAAAGACTGCTGGTAATGGGTACTGCTGAGAATGTCAGAAAGATACGCAAATAATAAATCCCAATTTTGATGTGTATTGCTGATGATACAAAATGGCTGTTCTTTCGTATTGTTCCCCCGCCTTCGGCGGGGGAACAATACACAACCAAATTGAGAGAATAATAAAAGCGGACTGCATGGTATGTGCAGTCCGTTTTTTTGCACTTGATCCTAGACAAAAATAAACGGCGCTCTTTCAGAGAACGCCGTTTATGCAGTATTTATCAGTTTTCGAGATCAATCTCCATGATAGGCTGGCTGACATCTGCACCTGCAGGGACCATCGGCAGAACGTTGACATCTTTATTGATGACAACATCTACCAGGACAGGTCTGCCTGCTGCCGCGTATTCAAGGGCTTTTTTCAGACCATCGGTTATCTCGTCCTTTTTGGTGATGCGAACGCCCTCGATACCGAATGCTTCTGCGAGTTTCATAAAATCAGTGCCGCGCTCGATATTTGTCTGGCTGAAACGCTTGCCGTAGAACAGGCGCTGCCACTGACGCACCATGCCGAGAACATCATTCTCGAACACCAGCTCGATAACAGGCAGTTTGTGCTTTGCAAGGCTTGAAAGCTCGTTGCAGTTCATAAAGAAGCTGCCGTCACCTGCGATGTTTACAACTGTTCTGTCAGGGTTGCCGACTTTACAGCCAATAGCCGCACCCAGACCATAGCCCATCGTGCCAAGTCCGCCGCTTGATGCGAAACTTCTGGGGCATTTGAAGTTATAGTACTGTGCCGCCCACATCTGGTGCTGACCGACTTCTGTTGCGATGATAGCCTTGCCATCGGTGAGCCTGTCAAGTTCAGCTATGACCTGATCGGGCAGGACTTCATCTTCGCGCTCGATAGGCTGCATATGTACCTCATAGTCGCGCTTCCAGCCCATTACTTCGTTATACCACTCAGGGTGCTGCATATCGGGCAGAAGTTCATTCAGCCTTGCGATAGCATGCTTGACATCGCCTGTGACATGGTGGTAAACGGAGATATTCTTGCCGATCTCGGCGGGGTCGATCTCGATATGAATAATATGTGCATTTTTTGCGAATGTATTTGGGTTGCAAAGCACTCTGTCAGAGAAACGCGAGCCGAGAACTATCATCAGGTCGCAATTGCTGACTGCTTTTGCAGCTGCTTTTGTGCCATGCATGCCCAGCATGCCGATGTAGTTTTCTGCCGAATTATCGTAAGCACACTGACCCATCAGTGAGAGCGCAACAGGTGCGTTGCACTTTCTGACAAGCTCTTTCATCTCGTCTACCGCGTCAGCCGCAACAACGCCGCCGCCTGCGTAAATGAAAGGTCTTTCGCAATTTTTGATAAGCTCTGCTGCCTCAGCTATCTCAGCTTCGGTGGTATCGGGGTCATGGTATTCCGATTTCAGCGGCTCCTGCTTTTCGTATTCGATCATCGCCGCCGTGATGTCCTTAGGAATGTCAATAAGCACCGGACCTTTTCTGCCCTCGTTGGCGATACGGAAAGCCTCTCTGATAATCTCGGGAAGTTTTGCGGGGTCTTTAACGATAAAATTGTGCTTTGTTATGGGCATTGTTATGCCGCAAATATCAACTTCCTGGAAAGAATCCAGTCCAAGCAGATTTCTGGTAACATTGCCTGTAATGGCGATCAGCGGAACGCTGTCCATATAAGCGGTGGCGATACCTGTAACGAGGTTTGTAGCACCCGGACCGGAAGTTGCAAGAACTACACCCGTTCTTCCTGTGCTGCGGGAATAGCCGTCAGCCGCGTGGCAAGCTGCCTGCTCGTGAGCGGTGATAACGTGCCTTATCTTGTCAGAATATTTATAGAGTGCATCGTAAATATTCAGCACTGCGCCGCCTGGATAGCCAAAAATAGTGTCAACGCCCTGTTCCAGAAGGCATTCAACGATAACATCAGAACCGTTAAGCTGCATAATAAATCTCTCCTTATTTCATGCATAATATCCCGAATAAGCCGACCAAACCATCATGGCACAGCGAAAGTTCAGGATCGCAAATCTACTGTACTAATATATTATTATACAATATTTGTCGGCTTATGTCAAGTATGGGTGAGATATTATGCCGACAATAATTGTTGTGCTTGTATCACACAGAGCATCAACCATGCGTATTGCTGACGAGAGTTATTCCGTTGAAAATGGCAGACTGAGCTGAGAGGAGGAAAACAATGGCAATTAAAAGACTGATTTTCCTGATACTCGACTGCATCTGTCTCGGACTTGGCACTGTCGGTATTTTTCTACCATATACTCCCTACCGTTGCATTCTATATGGCAGCAGTATTCTGCTTTGTGATTATCCCGCTGATACACCAAAATAAACAATGTTATATTGGGAATTGAATACAGTTGGCGGTTATATTTCCCCCGCCTGCGGCGGGGGAAATATAACATCAACTCAGTTTTTCCTCATTGATAAAGGTATTTTGCAGTGGTGTGCTAAAGGGATAGTCATATTCTGCTTCAGTCAAAGCTCGCAGAAGCTCCATGACCGGTTCATCGGAACGGAGCTGTATAAGAAGCACCTGAAATCTTTTGTTGAGAAGAAAGGTATGCTGATGAAAACAAAGATCAGCATACTTACCACAGTAACACGTCTGATGGGCTTTGGCGTATTCACGATGGCACGGAAAGAAATATGGATACCCTGTATCATCATCGGCGTGGTGTTGTTATGCCATATCATGTACTTTGTATTCGGTATCAAGACGCTCAAAGAGGAAAAAACAGTACAGAAATTATTTGAGAAAGCCGTTCATTCTTGGACGGCTTTTTTTCATGGACATCTTGAAATTTAAGTTAGCATATGCTATAATACGAATATAGTTTGTATATACTAACCATATATAAACGGGAGATATTAAAATGTCAGCAGTGGAATTCAAGGACGTAGTGAAAATATACGGTAAAGGCGAAGGAAAACAGGTCGCAGTTGACCATGTGAGCTTTTCCATAGAAAAGGGAGAATTTGTGGTCATACTCTGACAGTCAGATGCAGTAAATCAACTGTACTGAATATGCCGGGCGGTATGGATGTTCCCACAGAGGGGAAGGTCATTGTTGACGGCAAGACGCTTGGGTCTGAGGACGAAATTGCAAAGGCGCATGAGGATAACTACGCATACCTTGCTGACAGAAACAGTATCCGCGGCCGGTATCAGCTTTCTGATGAACCGGCACAGCATGACATTTTTTCATACATATTCTCATTCGTGTTAGCAGCCCTGAGATAATGAAACAGTATCTTTCGCTTTTTCATACCCGGAGTATTGAGCGTGCCGATCTGCGTTCTCTGCCGGGCTATCATTCGTTTCATGGTGGTGATGATCGCACCGATAACATACATCATTTCGGCAATATTCGTAATGACAGTATCAGTTCTTGTCAGCTTACTGTTCTCACGCAGGATAAAGAGGATAGACATGGTAGAAGTGCTGAAAGGTATGGAATAAAATTCAAAAAAGGAGTATTTATTATGGAACTGAAACTCGGAGATGTTCAGACGACTGCGCTGATTCCGCTTGCGGTAAAAGCAAATGAAACACTGCGGAAAAATGCCCGTATCAAAGATCAGAAAGCTGTTGAGATCATTAAAACGCTGAAAATAGATACAGCGCAGTATGACAAATTCATGTCCCATGAGGGCGTGATCGCGAGAACGATCATGCTTGACCGTCAGCTCAAAGGCATCATAAAAAAGTATCCCGATACAGTCATTGTGAATGTCGGTGCAGGATTTGATGACCGCTTTTCAAGAATGGATAACGGGAAAATACTGTGGTTTGACCTTGATCTTCCGGATTCGATCGCCGCAAGGAGAAAGGCATTTCCTGAGCGTGACCGTGTGACCATGATCGCAGGAAATGCATTGGAGAATAGCTGGTGCGGACAGGTAAAGGAGTCTCTCGCAGGCAGAAAATCAAAGCCGGTATTCATAGCTGAGGGACTGTTCATGTATCTGACGCTGGACCAGATACGCACATTTCTTAAAGTGCTGAAAAACAACTTTCCTGACGGCGGTATTCTTATCGCAGAACAGAACGGAAAGTTTATGATGAAAAATGACAAACATCACGATACCGTGAAAAACACCAATGCACATTTCATGTCCGGCACGGATTCAGGACAGGAAATTGCAGATCTGGTGAACGGTTTTCAGCTTGTGGAAGAACACAGCTTCAATGAAGAAATGAAGAAATACAGCATCCGTGCAAAACTCTTTGCACTGTTGCTGCCGAAAGTAAATGATCGCTGGGCGACCTTCAGGTGGTGATCTGATATGCTGAAATATACCGGTAAATACTGGCTCGTCCTTGCGCCGCTTGTCAGAAGATCGCTGAAAAAGCATTACGGAAAGGCGTTTGCAGATAAGACGATGATAAAGTCAAAATCGGAATATCGGGCTATGCTTGAACGTGTGGACGACATCGGTGCGGGTAATCCGATGGCTTCAAATATCTATATGAGCTTTGTTTTTTTCGCAGTATATAAGGCTGCAAACGGAATAATAACTATCAAGGCTTTGAGAATGATCGCACATGAAGCGATCTCATGGAAACCGCTGAAACTGATGGGATCGTTTGTGAATGCCAATAAACCGAGCGGGATCAATGCCATACGGAAAATGATGCGAAAGAATGCGGAATGGCTCGAAAAGCACCCGAAGTATAAAAAGGTATCCTGGGATTTCAATTTTGATGAAAACAAGCATCGTGACGGATATTACTATCATTTTACGCAGTGTCCGCTGAACAGTTTTGCACGGCGTGAAGGACTTCTTGATGTACTTCCCGTGATGTGCGATATGGATTTTATGACCGCAGGACTGATGCACGCAAAGCTGCATCGTGAAAATACGCTCGCAGGCGGCGGAAAGATATGCGATTATTGGTATGTGGGAGATAAGGTGAAAAATCCGAAATAGTATTGAAAGGAACATCAATGAAAAAGATACGTTCTTTGTACCAAGCAAAAATTGACGAAAGAACAGCACTTATCGGTGCATCATTCCGGGATCACCCCTATGAGGAAAAAGGAATGTGATTATCACGCTGATACACCAAAATAAACGATGTTATATCGGGAACCAAATACAGTTGGCAGTTATCTTTCCCCCGCCTGCGGCGGGGGAAAGATAACATCAACTCAGTTTTTCCTCATTGATAAAGGTATTTTGCAGTGGTGTGCTAAAGGGATAGTCA
>NZ_CACWPP010000073.1 GCF_902762735.1 uncultured Ruminococcus sp. | reverse complement strand
GGGCATTGACTACGACATCAAGATCGGCGGCAGGACAGTCGCCCACGTCGATCAGGACAAGGCACACTGGTCGGACTGCTACCGCATCAGCATCAAGGACGAGGACGTGCAGGATATTGTGATCGCACTTGCGGTCATCTGCGACCATGTTTCCGACAAGGATTCCACATGGCGGCATTAAAATGAACAGAGGTCAGGACAAGCGTTCTGACCTCTGTTTTGTTATAGAAGTTTGATCTTATCGGAGCAATGCTCTCTTGCGTAAAGGCAGATCAGCGCCGCCACAGCACCTTGCAGGCGGTATTTCGTACCCACACCGGGGATATACTGTGCGTCCTGATTGTTCACCTTCCAGCGGGGATAACCGCCGTTGGGATCGAGCCGCAGGGCGGACACATCGCTGTGAAGGACAGCATTCCGCCTTTTTCCCTCAACGAAGATACTGCGTTTGTCTGTCACAACAAAGAAACATTTTCCTCTTATAAACAGACCGTCATCGCCGTATACGATGATACGCTCGTTCACATCAATGAGGTCAGCGATCTTAGGCTTGATCTTGTCGATACGGTTCTGATTGATGTCCTCGCTTGCCACATCTTCGTCATTGATGAGGGTGGTGCGGATATACTTCGTCACGCTGTTCACAGTTTTCAGACTGTTCAGGCAGTAGCAGAACGAATCGAGACAGGTCACAACATTCTCATACTTTTTCAGTGCCTTGATGTCCCACAGAATATCGAACATCTTGGTATCCATCAAAGCTCCGTTGCCGTCATCTTCGATCTCTATGTCAATATGGGTGTCACAGAAAGGACACACCAGACATTTATTTGAAACAGACAGTTCCATTTCGCCGCCGCAGGAGGGGCATTTTCGGTTTTCCATCGCAGTATTCTCCTTGTAAGTTACGCTGTATCTTTGCACTTCATACAGCGGTTATGGTTATTATACCATATCTTCTCATAGTTTGCAAGATGCGATTACTGTTTTTAAGTTTCATTTCAACCTTTTTCTGCCTTTATCTTGAACTTTTGTCATATCCCGCTGACACACCAAAATAAACGATGTTATATCGGGAACCAAATACAGTTGGCGGTTATCTTTCCCCCGCCTGCGGCGGGGGAAAGATAACATCACCTCAGTTTTTCCTCATTGATAAAGGTATTTTGCAGTGGTGTGCTAAAGGGATAGTCATATTGAAAATTACTGATTACGACAAAGGAGCATCAGGTATGGGCACGATCATAGAAAAAATCAAAGAATTGATGAAACGATCAGAAGAGCGTACAGAACTAATAACAGACATCTTGTGCCTTTTGGTTTCCTACGCACTGATATTTATGCTGCCGCAAAGTATGAGTATTCTTTTCTGGATCATTTTTGGAATTTCGGCGTTTCTCTTTTGTATCGGCTTTTTCCGTATTGGCGCTGTCATAGACAAGTGCAAGTCGAAGAAAGTGGATCGCTTATCAGGCATTTTGCTGATAGCGTGCGGTATCGTGCTGAACTGTTCCGCTGTATTTGCGATATGGAAAACGCAGAGCATTGAACGTGGCATATGTATCGCAACATTGCTCCTGATCGAAGCGATCGTAATGTATTCTGCTGTCGCATGCCGTGCAGTCACACTGCGCTTTCAGTGGTTCATATCTTTGATCTTTCGGGTATTAGCAGTTCCTTTGGGGGGTGGGGGGATCGCCGCCGTTGTGCATTCGATCATCTCCTCTTTTTCGAGCACAAATATCGCGATCGGAGTATTTATACTGATCGAAAGTATTGTGTTCTGGGCGATCGGCAGCGGCAACGATCCGTTCAATCAGTCCATTTCGCCGAACAGAGTAGTACCAGGTATGAATAAAACTGTGCAGGAACTCTGCGATGCGCTTGCAGACACAGAAACTCAGCTCGGCTTCCCCTGGATCGGCAAGGTAAACACGTCACAAGAAGAAACGATCATCTACGGTCCGACAGAGGATAATGTTTTCGTATACGGTCATTACCATTTCGGCAGATTTTACATTGTATCCGATGATGATATTTCCCTCTTAGATGCAGAGCAAGCCGACGCACACCGTATTGCGAAGATACCTGACAGCAAGGGAAATTGCCTTGATGCTGAATTACTTCCGGAAGCGTATTCCAATATGATCGCAAGTTATCTTGAAAACGGGAAGGTCGTATGGAGCATCAAGCTCAACAGGCATAGAGATTGAATAGAGTACTTGTTCAGGGTATGATCCAAATAAAACCGTTTTTCAAATCAAAACAGTGCCATTCTCCCACAGCAGAGAGCGGCACTGCTTTTTCATAGCAAAATCGTCTGTTTATTGTATTTTTTAATGTGATTATCCCGCTGATACACCACATTTTTCAAGCAAACAGGGCAGATGTGGTAAATCGGCGTGTCACATAGCCCCTCACCTACGTAAGGGTAGAGGATTGGGGGGTTGGTCGCCCCTTGCCAAGAACGCTGAATTACGGCTATCAGATATTGGTGAGCTAAAGGGATAGTCACAATTCTTTTTATACTATCATACGACAGTGTTTTCAACGAACAGGAAAAAGTCTCGCAGCCGTTGTGTTTGCGAGACTTTTTAAGAGGTATCTGGCTTTTATTCTGAAACCTTTGTAACAGGTATGACCGCACCGTTGTATTTTTCAAGAATGAACTTTGCTGTATCCTCGGACTGGAGTATCTCTACAAGTGCTTTCAGCCCGGGATCGTCTGCCTTGTCGGGAGTTGTAACGATTATATTTGCATATGGTGAATCCTCGCCCTCACGGAACAGGTACTTTGTTGCATCAAGACCTGCCTCTATCACCTTATTGGTGTTGTTGATGTACACATCGAACTCGTTGATATGTGCGTTTATCTGATAGCTGTCCAGTTCGGTTATCTCGATGGGTTTGATGAACTCTTCTATATCCGAAACGCTTGCACGGGCATTTTCTGTCTTGCCCAGCTTTATCCAGCCCTGCTGTTCAAGTATACGGAGGGCTCTGTATTCGTTTGTTGCATTATCGGGCAGAACTATTGTTGCACCATCGGGTACTTCGTATGCTGAATTATACTTTGTCGAGTAGGCTGCTATTGGCTCAACGTGTACTCCGCCGATATTCACCAGTGTTCCCTTATTTATCTCGTTCCATTCGATAAGGTATGGTTCATGCTGGCAGAAGTTGAAATCCACCTCGCCGTTCTGGGTCTTTTCATTCCATGTAGCATCAGATGCGGTGCTGACAATATCAATGGTATATCCCTTCTCGTTGAGCTTAGGCTCAACATATTCAAGTATCTCACTGTGGGGTGTGAGGTCTGCCAGTGCTGTTATGGTGGTGAGTTCCTTGCCGTCAGCTGTTTTGGTATTGTTATTCTTCTCCTCAGGTGAATCTGCCTTTGCGCTTCCGCCGCAGCCTGTAAGTACTGCCGAGATAAGCGCCGCTGCTATTGCTGCCAAATAAAGTCTGTTGTTTTTCATAAATAATTCCTCCTAAAATTCATTTTTACTTTTCCTTTGGTTTATATTTTTATCCCAATTTGGTTGTGTATTCTTCCCCGCCTGCGGTGGGGGAAAGATATACGCCAACCACCTTCAGTTCTGTAAAACCGCCGTTTTTGTGGTGCGTCAGCGTGATAACCACATTTTGAAAATTCATATCAGATGTCTCTTTTTCAATATGAGATTTGATAACAGGTCGCCGAATATCTGTGCTATCTCAACCATGACTATAAGTACCAGTACAGATGCGATCAGCATATCGTGATAGAATCTGTTGAACCCGAAACGCACTGCTATATCACCGATACCGCCTGCACCGAAACTTCCTGCCAGTGCGGTCATGGAGATTATACCTATAAGTGCTACCGTGAAACCTCTTATTATAGAAGGTATAGCTTCGGGCAGCATTACCTTGAATACTATCGTCGCAGAGCTGCTTCCCATTGCCTTTGCGGCTTCTATCTTGCCCTTTGGTATCTCGACAAATGCGCCCTGCACCAGCCTTGCGTACATAGGTATACAGCTTGCGGCAAGTGCTATTATACAAGCATTTACACCATAGCTTTGTCCCAGTAACATTCGTGCCAAAGGCAGTGTTATGATTATCATTATCATCTGCGGCAGTGACCTCAGACAGTTGACTATCGTACCTGCTGTCTCATTCAGAACGGGTATGGGTCTTACACCGTCCTTTGCTATCACAGAAAGTGCTATCCCGAGCAGTACACCCAACACCAGAGTTATCACTGCGCTCAGCACGACCATATATAATGTATCCCATACCGCAGGGAGCAATACGTCCCAGACCTCCTTGCTGAATGCGTGTTTTATAACATCCCAGAATGGATATTTCAAAAAGCTCATATCCCCTCACCTCCTACAAATGAATTATCATGCCTGAACTCTTTGTATACTTCCAGGAATATCTTACCCGTACTGCTCTTGGGGTCAAGGAAGATATCCCTTGTGCTGCCCGTTTCGGTCATTACGCCGTTTTCAAGGACTGCCACCCTGTTGCATATCCGCTTTGCTGCTTCTAGCTCGTGGGTTATCATTATTATAGTGACACCCAATTCCTTGTTGATATGCTCCAGAAGATCGAGTATTGAAAGAGTAGATACAGGGTCGAGTGCGCTTGTGGCTTCGTCGGAAAGAAGCACATCGGGGTCGTTCGCAAGTGCCCTTGCTATGCCCACACGCTGTTTCTGTCCGCCCGAAAGCGAACCGGGATAAGCGTTTTTCTTATCAGTCAGTCCCACAAGTTCCAACAGCTTATCGACTTTTATCTTTATATCCTTTTTAGGGACACCCAGCAGTTTCAAAGGATATGCTATATTTTTAAATACCGTCATCGAATCAAAAAGATTGAACTGCTGGAATATCATGCCTATCTTTTTACGCCTTTCGGTGAGCTGCTTTTTATTAAGAGCTGTTATCTCGGTATCTCCGATAAATATCTTTCCGCTGTCGGGTTCTTCAAGGCGGTTTATACACCTTACCAGTGTGGATTTTCCTGCTCCGGAAAAACCCACTATACCGAAAATATCACCCTTTTCAATATCAAGGTCGATGCCATTGAGGACTTGGTTTTCTTCTTTTTTATTTTTAAAGGACTTATACAGACCTTCTATCTTTATATATGAACTCATGGTAAGTGATCTATCTCCTTTACGTATAAATGCTTATAAAATTGTTTTATAGCCTGATGCTTGTTTCATTGAATGTATTTATACCACATATTTTTGATATAATCAATCCAAAAATAAGATAACGTTTTCAATTCGCGGCTTTGACAGCTCACGTTTGCTGACAAACTGTTAAATATTTCAGGAAAAAAAGTGAAATCATCGCATTAAAAATATTGTATTTTTCAAGAAAATATAAACTTACGCCAAAGAGTGATAACGATATTTTGCCGAAAGACAGGCTGCTCCGTGATCTCGTGACGCAGATGATCTGCTGTCGGCGGCATGAGAGCCATATTTCAGATAACGTTATCTTTGCTTGACATCTGAAAGGAATGATGATACATTATAAATAAAAAGAGCCGATCTTTCTGGGAGGTATCATATATGTCGGACAATATCAGGATAATACAGGCAGATATAAATGATGCAAGACAGCTGCAAAAAATGCAGGCAAGAAGCATATATCTCTCACCTGCAAGGAAGCGCTTATAGGATTTTATGAAAGTTTCGGATACACTGCGCGGGGCATATCCGATTCGGTAAAGGGATAACCACAAAGGGAAATGTCACAAACTATGATATGGAGATGTACATTGATGAAAAGTGAGATAACTATCCGCACAGCCGTACCCGATGATGCGGCAGAACTTTTGGATATATATGCGTATTATGTGGAAAAGACCGCCATAACTTTTGAATATGATGTACCGTCTTTGGAGGAGTTCAAGGAGCGCATAAGCCAAACACTTATGCGGTATCCTTACATTGTCGCTGAGAAAAACGGTGTCATCGCAGGCTATGCCTACGCAGGAGTATTCAAGGACAGGGCAGCTTATGACTATTCCGTTGAGGTCACTGTGTATACTCACCGCTCATGTCATAAACAAGGGCTGGGAAGGCTTTTATATACGGAACTTGAATCTGTGCTGAAACAGATGGGCATAACAAATCTTTACGCCTGCATAGGTGTACCTGCGGATTCGGCGGACGAATATCTTGATAATAACAGTATGGATTTCCATACTCACATGGGTTACGTTCTCGCAGGCAGATTTCATAAATGCGGCTATAAGTTCGGGCGCTGGTATGATATGGTGTGGCTCGAAAAGATAATATCGGAGCATGGTGAAAATATGCCCGAGATAAAAAAGCCTCAGGACTAAACGCAAATATCGGGTATACTGTGATAATTTCCGATATGTCATCGTTCGGGAATGATATATTATATTTGAATGTGATTATAGCGCAGATACACCAAAATAAACGATGTTATATCGGGAATTGAATACAGTTGGCGTATATCTTCCCCCCGCCGCAGGCGGGGAAAAATATACGCCAAGAAACTTAAGTTCTGTATAGCCGCTGTTTTTGTGGTGTGTCAGCGGGATAACCACATATTATTTTGGAAATTGAATTGTAAGAATAAACATGTCACCATTTTGTGATGCCCGAATATCTCCGCCGAGCATTTCCGTAAACTGCTTTGCGATTGCAAGTCCCAGACCTGTGTTGCCTTTCGTCCGTGAAATATCGGTCGTGTAAAATTCGTCAAAGATATGCTCTATATCAAGCTCGTTCGATATAAGTTTATTTGTAAAGGTTATCCGAAAGTTCTCGGCAGCTTCTACAATGATAGTCAGATCGCCCATACCGTGTTTGAGGGCATTATTGATAAGATTGTCGAAGATCCGCAGGAGCATATTCTGATTGGATATAAATATCAGCTTTCGATGCTCACACTCCAAAATGATCTGTCTGCCCCGATCGCAGTAATCGTCATAGTAATGGACGATCGCTTCTTCAATAACGGAAACAAGGTTGATCTCGGCTCTCTCGGGTTTTTTACCGCCTGAAACGATCTGAGACAGCTCAAAGAACGAATTGATCAATTCCTCAAGACGAATGAGCCGCTTCTCGATAATGGCGAGTTCACGGCTTTTTTCTTCTTCCGACAGCTCCGAATGCTGTATCAGATCAATATAACCCATAGCAGAAGTCAGCGGCGTTCGCAGGTCGTGGGAGATATTTGTCATCATCTGCTCCAGTGCGTGATTTTTCTGATGATAGCTTATTTTGATCTCACGCATTTCTTTCAGAAGTGCATTTATCTCCGTAATGAGCTTGTCCGCTGTTCCGTTTTGGGAGCTTATGATAGCATTGGTATCCTTGTTTTTCAGCTCCCGAAGCTGTTTTGTGATACTATTGACCTCTTTCTTATGAAGCACGCAAAGTGTCAGCATGACAGCCAAAGCTATGCTCAATAGTATGATAACAGCTGTCATGCTGACACCCCCTCACATCATTCAAGCTCTCTTTTGGTAAACAGCACATACCCCAGTACGAACGATGATACAGTCACGGCAATACTGATGATATAGCATTTTGTCCTGTAACTGTCAGTGCATTCAATAGCCAGCTTGCTTATCATCGCACTTATTTCATAAGTCAGCATTTTTTCGGCTGTTTTTTTTGATCCGTCAATACCATAAAGAACAAGTGATATTGTAGTGTAGGCAATAGGCGTTATGATCGTTACAGCATTGAAGGCTGCGCCTTTTCTAAGCAAAAATGCGAGGAAAATGAACAGTGAAACGATCGCCGCAAATAACGGGAGCTGACCTAAAACAGTCTTTGAATATTCACCGACAGGGGAACTGTATTTGCTGCCGTTTATGATACGATTTATAAAGTAGAATAAATAGTTTGCAGTCAGAAATGACAACAGTGAATAAAACAGAGTGAAGGCATATTTTGCTGTAAAATACTTTTTCCTGCTGATTGCCGAAGTGATCGTATTTTTGATAGTATGCTCACTGTATTCACTTGATATGATACAGAACACAGGTATGATAAGAAAGAAATAATAAGAGAAATTCATTGCCGTTTGAACGATGTCCATTTTGATGTCATCGCTGTAATCAAGCGGTGCTCCAAGACTTATGCCGCCCGGTTCGTGGTAAATAACAGAGATCATAAATGTAAAAACTGCGCATATCCAGAAAATATAGAAGCCCTTGCTTTTAGTCAGACGGTAAAGCTCCGCCTTTATCATATTGATCATGACTGCACCTCCCCGACAAGCTGTTTGAAATAATCCTCCAGGGACACGCCCGATTCATAAATACCCGAAATACTCACATCATTCTGTATCAGCACTTTATTCAGAATATCGGGTCTTGTGGATCCATCATAAATGCGTATCTCTTCGCTGTCTATCACCTTGTAATCGGTGATAGACAGCTTGCTTTCAAGGATAGTTGCGGTTTTCTTTGTATCGTCCGTTTTCACTACCAGACAACGGCTGCATTCAAGGTCAAGCTCCTGCTTTGTGACCTCTTTCAGCACCTTGCCTTTGTCGATGAAAAGAAAGCGATTTGCTACGGCATACAGTTCCGAGAGGATATGACTTGAAATAATGAGCGTGATACCTCTCTCCTGAGACAGCTTGCGGAATGTATCACGCAGCTCACTGATGCCGATCGGGTCAAGTCCGTTGATCGGTTCGTCCAGAATGATAAGATCGGGGTTGTCAAGCACCGCAAAGGCAATTCCCAACCGCTGTTTCATACCAAGGGAAAACGTGCGGAATTTCTTGTTTCTAACGTTGGTGAGCTGAACGAGCCCCAGTGCTTCATCTATTTGCTTTAAGTCGGTGATGCCCTTTTGATAACAGTAGTAACGCAAATTCTGATACGCCGTCAGATTACCGAAAAATGCAGGATTTTCGATCAGACAGCCGATGCGTCTTTTTTCCTTTTCGGCGGCAGGACCCGTTTTACCGAATAATGAATATTCTCCATTTGTCGGCTCTGTCAAACCGGTGACGAGCTTCATCATCGTTGTCTTGCCTGCGCCGTTCCGTCCGATCAAACCGTAAATATCCTCACGGTAAACGGTCATATCAGCGTGGTCAAGTGCAGTAAAATTCCGATAGCACTTTGTAAGCTGTTTTGTTTGCAGTACGATCTCACGCATTGTTGTAACCTCCTGTATATTCATTTCAGCTGATAGTTACATTTTAGCATGAAAGTATAAAAAAACACTTAAATCAAGTCTTAAAAAAGTCTTAAACGGACTATTTTTTCAGACGATAGCCAATTCCCCATACCGTTTCGATATATTCTTCATCGGGACTGCACTCCTTCAGCTTCTTGCGCAGCTTGCTGATATGCACATTCAGCGTGTTATCATCGGCGGAATTTTCGTAGTCCCATACGGTATCATAGATCAGGCTCTTGGTGCAGGTGCGGTCGGGTCTTTCCATAAGCAGTTCCAATAAAGCAAATTCGTGCTTTGAAAGCTCTGCGGACTTTCCGCTGCATACTACGGAATGATCCGATCTGTTCAGCACAATATTTTTATAGGTGAGTATATCGTTTGTGAGGGCTTCCGTATTCGTGCGAAGCCTTGCAGCTATCCTCGCGAGCAGTTCTTCATTGTGAAACGGCTTGGTCACATAATCGTCTGCACCCAAAGAGAAAAGATCGACTTTCTTGCTGACATCGTGAATGGCACTGGTAACGATAACGGGTACGTTGTGTTTTGCTTTCAGCTCACGGATAATATCCTCTCCGCTGCGTCCCGGGAGCATAAGGTCAAGCAGTATCAGGCTGACTTCCTTGCTGTGCGCAAGAAGCCCCTCAGTTCCCGAAAATGCACTGATCGTCTGATAGCCGTTCTGCCGTAAGAGGATACGGAGCATATCGTTGATCTCGGCATCGTCCTCTATGATAAGTATTGTTCTCTGCATTTTACCTACCTCCGAAATATGCTGATATGATTATAACATATCTGATCGGAAACTTCAACCTTGACTCCGCGTGAATCAAAGTCCGATCATTCTGCCTCCAAAGCATACACAAAACTCATAACGTCCTGTTTCATCTTCTCATAGAAAGCACTCAGCTCCTTATCAGGCAGGCGGTTTTGTTTTCTGCTGACCGATATAGTTACTGAGCCTTGTGCTGTATACCTTATGAGTGCCGTTCTCTCTTTTGCGCCTTTTGGCATTCTTGACTTCACGCTGACAGGTTGCCTGACAACTCTCTGCTTCACAGGCGACAGCATTTTTCTTCCCGAGTAATACGCTCTGCCGAATTGCATTTCAGAATGTGGTTATCCCGCTGACACACCACCAAAACAGCGGCTATACAGAACTTAAGGTTCTTGGCGTATATTTTTCCCCCGCCGCAGGCGGGGGAAAGATAATATCAACTCAGTTTTCCTCATTGATAAAGGTATTTTGCAGTGGTGTGCTAAAGGGATAGTCATATTGTCATTTATTTGGTTTCACCCTCAGGACCAATATCCATGCAGACTTTAGTGCCTTTGTAGCCTATCCTGTGTTCGGAATTTGGTCGGCTGTACATTTCAAGGGCTGTTACTTCGATGTTGTCTTTTTCTTTGCCAAAAAGTATCTCACCAAAACAGAGTGTGTAGCTGCGGTCGTCTGCGCTGGTGTCTTCAGCGGGGATCTCAATTATCTGATCGCCGTTGATTATCCGCACATATACACCATACTTTCTGAATGACCCTGTGCCGTTTTCAAGAGCAGAATAGGAACTGACCGCAATTGATGCTATATCAGGGTGCCACTTGATGTCGATATGTTCAAGCTCTCCGGGATGTTTTATATCTCCGCCGTGTTTTACCGCACCCTCAGGTGTGCATATCGACTCATCAGCATTTGCCGCACCGACATAGATGAGCTTACCGTTTCTGTATCTGACAAGTGCTTTCAGATCATAGTCTTTTCCCTTAGCAGTCCAGCCGTTTTCAATGCGCACATAAGCCGATCCACTTTTGGTGAGTGAGATCTTCTGACCTTTTTTTAGTGAGATCTTCTCTCTTTTCTGCGCAGTTTTTACCTGTGTCGGCACAGAATATCCCGCAGGCTGTTTCTGTACGTTATTGTTCTGCATCATAACAGGAGCATTGGCAGTAACGGTCTTTGCGTGAGCGGGAGGTGCATTAGTTTGTATGGGGATAGAATTACCGCTGGTCTGCGGCTGAACATTTGTCTGCGGCGTATCATCAGCCGAGACTTCTGTACCTCCGTAATATCTCAGCAGATCGGAAAGTCCGCCGTTGAAGCCGCTCGCCACGCAGTTGTAACGCCATATCCCGTTTTTTCTATATAATTCAATAAGGATAACTGCTTTCTCCGATTTGAAATCCTTGCCGCTGAGAACTATATTGAGCGCATTTCTGTTCTGCTGAAAAAGACAGAACTCTGTTTTGGTCATCATTCCCATTGTCTGAGTACCGTCTATATTTATGGTGAATACCAGCTTGTTGACTGAAGCAGGCAGCTTGCCAAGAGTTACGATAAATCTCGAAGTATTGCCGCTCATATCATAGCTTATTTCGTTATTGGGCGAAACAGTCTGATTATAAAATATCATATATCTGTCATCGCTGAGCTTATTATTTTCATCAACACCAAAACAAGTGTGATCGTACACTGCATTTCCTGCGACCGTCATTGTTATGATCATTGGTTCGTTTACATTTATCATATCACTGAGAGAACCTCTCATGCCTCTTCTGAGTTCCATAGCGCACCTCCTGATTTGTTAGCTGTTTCCGATTATCGGGGTCTGATTAAGTTATATATTGGTACAATTATACAACTATATTTAAGATTTGTCAAGCAGTTGTGGATAATTTTTTATCTGAATGCATTTTTATTATCAAAAAGATGACTTGCAGCAATATAGTCTGAGGAAAAAACTGAGCATAATATCGTCTTTTATTGGAATATGACTATCCCTTTAGCACACCAACTAAAAAATACGCCAAGAACCTTAAGTTCTGTATAGCCGCTGTTTTTGTGGTGTGTCAGCGGGATAACCACATTATATTATACCACAAAATGAGCCGCCAGGCACTACCTTTTTGGTGTGCCGGGCGGCTTTTTCTTTGTTGGGGCTGCAACAGCCTCTTTTTATATCCTGATATAAATGTCTTGTAACAGCAGTACGAAGAGCTTTTATCATGTCAGCGCGTATCATATCTCACATATCAATGCCCGAAGCTGAGGCGTTCGGTCATTCCTCTTTGAGGCTGTCACCGAAGCCTTTCATTATCGGGGAGAGGAAATATTCCATAACAGTGCGCCTTCCTGTTTTGATCTCAACCGCTCCGCTAAGACCGGGGCGTATATCTATGTTATTGTCATCGGTAATAGCGATCTTCACAAGGTATACGCTTCCCATCTGCTCGCTTGTAAAAGAGGTCGGGCTTATATATACGACTTTGCCTTTTAACGTGCCGAACTTGTTATACGGATAAGCCTCCAGCTTGATCTCAGTTTCTGTTCCCTCATGGACATCTGCAATATCCATATTTTTAACATAACAGAACATCTGTATCTCCTCATCGGCAGGTATCACTGTGGCAAGTTCCTGAGCGGCAGTAACGGGATCGCCGCTGTTAAGTGTCTGCGCTGTGCTGATATATCCGTTGTAGGGAGCTGTGATCTTCTGTATCCTTTTTGAGAACTCGTACTTGTTCAGCTGTGAGTTTATATCATTCAGCTGTGCAGTAGTTTCAAGAAGTTTCTGTCTTATCTCTTCATCGAACTGAGTTTCCAGTGTGCCTATTTGCAGGTCTATCTTTTCAAGCTCGATGTCATACTGCTGTATGGCTAACTCCTGAGCCTGTGCAAGGGATTCCCGTTCTTCCTGACGGTACGCATCTGCCTGAAGCTGAGCTATCTGCTTGTTAAGCTCGGCAGCCTTCTTGTCGTTATTCAGATTTTTGATACTGCTGTCAATATTATCGCGGGTGGTCGTCAGAGAGTTTATCTCCGTAATGAGTTCATCGCCATACTTTGCAGTGTCAATAACAGCGTCCTCATCTTCGGTCAGCAGGGTATCGTATACCTCTATCCTGTCCTCGCAGAGCTTCTGCTTCTGTTTCAGCTCATCAATATCAATATCCAGCGCTTCGGTATCAAGTTCGTACAGCAGTTCGCCTTTTTTTACGAACATGCCTTCTTTTGCATTGACGGTCTTGACTATGCCTGTGGCATTCGATCTTATCTGTCCCACATTTCCTTCAGGCTGAAGGCTGCCCGTTGCAGTTATGACCACATCTATTTTTGAAAAGCAAGCCCATACGATCGCCGCCGCGAATAAAGTGAATATACTTATTATTATCACAGTTCCCGCCTTGTGTGCGGGGCGCTCGATTATCTCCAGCAGTGAGGGCATGAAATCGTATTTAAGCTGGCTGTCCCTTGTTTTGCTGTGCTTCAGCACATATTCCGTCAGCTTGTTATTCATCGACCTCACCTCTTTTCTGCTGATCGTAAAGATGTCTGTAAAGACCGCCTTGCTGCATAAGCGCATCATGTGTGTCGAACTCCACCAGACTGCCCTTGTCTATGACCATTATCTTATGGGCATCTTTAAGGGTGGAAAGCCTGTGGGCTATGATAAGCACAGTCCTGCCTCGGCATATATCTTTCAGATTGTTCTGTATAAGGCTCTCTGACTCGTAATCAAGTGCGGAAGTCGCTTCATCGAAGATAAGTATCTTGGGGTCTGCGAGTATCGCACGCGCGATGGCGATACGCTGTTTCTGTCCGCCCGAAAGTCCCACACCTTTTTCACCGATAACGGTATCGTATCCGTTGGGCAGTTCCATGATGAAGTTGTGTGCGCCTGCAATTTCAGCGCACTCAACGATCCTGTCAAAAGTTGCGGCAGGGTAATGTATGGAGATATTCTCTGCAACAGTGCCGTTGAACATGAAGTTCTCCTGCAATACCACACCTATCTGTTTCCTGAGCTGTGCGGGGTCTGCCATAGAGATGTCCATGCCGTCTATGGTTATCTTTCCGCCTTCGGGTATGTAGAGCCTTTGCACCAGTTTGGATATGGTGCTTTTTCCCGAGCCGCTCCTGCCGACTATGCCGACTATCGTGCCCGCTTCAATATCAAAGCTCATGCCCTTGATGACCTCTCCGCCGCGCGGGTCGTATCTGAACCTTACATGGTCGAAGCTGATCTTTCCTTTGACAGCGGGCAGTGATCTGCTGTTGCCGAGAACAGGTTCTGTGGGTGAATTGAATATATCTCCTATACGCTTGACGGAAAGAGATGCCTGCTGGTATTCCTGCCATAGCTGTACAAGGCGCAGCACAGGTCCGCTGACCCTGCCCGAAAGCATGCGGAAAGCCACCAGCTGACCCACGCTGAAACTGCCGTCGATAACTGCCTTTGCGCCGAAATAGAGTATCAGCAGGTCGAATACTTTCTGCACGAACTGACCTATTGAACCTGATGATGCAGATACCATCGAGGTCTTATAGCTTGCTTTTACGTAGTCAGATTGCAGGTCGCCCCACTTCTTCTCGAACTTCTTTTCCAGAACATATGATTTTACCGTTTGTACGCCTGTTATGGCTTCCACCAGGAACGACTGGGTATTAGCGCCTGTTTCAAACTTTTCGTCCAGCCTTTTTTTGAACATCGGCGTGACTATCGCTGAAAGCAGAGCGTACACAGGTATGGAGCAAAGCACGATGACCGTCAGCATCTTGCTGTATAACAGTAATACCACGATATAAACTATGATGAACACTATATCTATCATTGACGAAAGGGGAGTGCCCGTCAGGAAACTTCTTATGCTGTCAAGTTCCCGTACCCTTGCCACCGTTTCACCGACTCTGCGCGACTCAAAGTATTTCAGCGGCAGAGAGAACAGGTGAGAGAACAGCTTGTGGCTCAGCATAACGTCTATCCTGTTGGTGGTGTGAGTGAATACATAGTTCTTTGCAAGGCTCAGCACCAGCTCATGTATATAAACTATGGCGATGCCTATGGAGATAACGTTGAGGGTGGAGATACTGCGGTGTACCAGCACCTTGTCCACCACCACCTGCGTCATTACAGGTGTGAGTATACCCATAAGCTGGACAACGAAAACCGCCAGAAGCACCTGTATGAATTCTTTCTTGAATTTGAGTATGGTGGGTATGAACCACTTGAAACTGAATACAGCCTCTCTGTCGATGATGCCTTTTCTTGTCATAAGAATGGCTGTGCCGTCCCATATCTCACCGAGTTCCGAACGGCTGACTATATCGGTTTTCCTGCTTCCGGGGCGCATCAGCATGAAATCATCGCCTTCGGAACGGGCTATGATGAAGAACTCACCGTCCCTGTCTTTAGCAATAACGGGTGAACTTACATCGCTGAGCTTTTCGGTCTTCAGCCTGCATATCTTCGCTTTCACCTTTAAAGCCTTAGCAGAGGCGACTATATCTGTTTCGGAGGTCTTTTCGCCGTTTTCCAGAACGCTCAGGCTCTCCGCCTGTTCCTTTGTAACGGGTATGCCCAGAAATTTCATAACTATAAGAAAGCAGACAAGTCCGCTGTCCTGTTGTTTTTCCATATAAAAACTCCTTATACTTGAAAATATGCAGTCGCATAAAGCCACTGCATATTTCAAGCGTATTTATCAGATCTGTGCTGCTGTGAACAGGTCGCCGAGAGATGAATTATCTTCCGTATTATTGTTTACAGAGTCATAAACATTGTTTCCGCCGCCGAATGCCGACATATTTTCTGCCAGTATCATAGCCTGTATATCTGTCATGTCAGACAGACTGTTGTTTTCATTACCGACATTTGCAGCCGAAAGCTCGGAAACGAGTATATCAGCTTCGTTTGTGGTAAGTTCATCGGTAGTTGTGCTGTCATCGTAGATCTCGTCAAGTATCACAGTCTGTTCGCTGACGATCTCATCGAAGTCGCTGCCGCTTACCAGAATATTGAAACTGTTGTTGGAAAAATCGAATTCTGCAACAGTACCGTCTGCAAATTCAAAGCTCTCTATACGGTAATCTCTGTAAGCACGGTGATTAACTATGCGCAGAGTGTCCTCAGTACCGTTGATAGACAGGATAAGATCATTTCCGTCTATGGTCGCTTCAATATCATTGAGGGTTATGCCCTCGCCGAATACAACTTTGTCCGCGCCCGAACCCTTGTTGTCCTCATTGATAACATCGCTGCCATAGCCCTTTTTGAAGATATAAGTGTCATCGCCATAGCCGCCATAGAGAGTATCATTACCCTTGCCGCTGTCAAGAGTATCGTCACCGCCGTAACCGTAGATCTCGTCAGCACCGTCACCGCCGATGAGAGTGGTGTTGCGTGTGCCGTAACCGCCGTCATAGTCCTTTATCACGCCCTCACCCTTTATAGTGAGCGACATGTTGAAAATATCCTCAGCTGTAACAGCAGTGCCGTCAGCCAGTTCAAAGGACTCAACACGGTAATCCTTGTACATATACTGATTTACAATGCGCAGGCTGTCATTTGTTCCCCTTATGGAGAGAACGAGGTCGTTGCCGTCCCTGCTGACCTTAATATCCTTTGCGGTTATGCCGCTGCCGAATACTACCTTGTCAGAACCCGAACCCTTGTTGTCCTCGTCTATAACGTCGTTTCCGTAGCCCTTTTTGAAGATATAAGTGTCATCGCCGTAGCCGCCGTAGAGTGTGTCATCACCCTTGCCGCCGTCCAGAGTGTCGTCACCGCCGTAACCGTAGATCACATCAGCATCGTCACCGCCGATGAGCGTGGTGTTGCGTGTGCCGTAGCCGCCGTCAAAGTCCTTGATCTCGCCCTCACCCTTTATGGTAAGCGAAATGTCAAAGATGTTCTTGGCTGAATAGGTCTTGCCGTTGGCAAAAATAAACTTCTCAACGCGGTAATCATTGTACAGATACTGATTTACAATGCGCAGGCTGTCATCTGTTCCCTTGATGGAGAGAACAAGATCGTCGCCGTCTCTGCTGATATTCAGGTCGTTTGCGGTTATGCCCTCGCCGAATACAACTCTGTCAGCAGTCGAACCCTTGTTGTCCTCGTTTATAACGTCGTTTCCGTAGCCCTTTTTGAAGATATAGGTATCGTTGCCGTAGCCGCCGTAGAGAATATCATTACCCTTGCCGCCGTCGAGCTTGTCGTCACCGCCGTAACCGTAGATCTCGTCATCGCCGTTAGAACCGATAAGAGTGGTGTTT
>NZ_CACWPP010000072.1 GCF_902762735.1 uncultured Ruminococcus sp. | reverse complement strand
CGCAGTGCTTAACGTCTTAGCCGCCCTGACAGCACTGTAAGTGCGCCTGTTTTTTGCGGAAAGCCTGTCCGCACAGCCCGTTATCTTTCTGCGTACAGGGGTGCAGACTATGCAGAAAGCTATCGCTGTCAGCACAATGTTTTGAAGCACGCTCTCTTTTACAGCCACACTGAGGGTGTACTTAGTGCCTACCCCCGCCAGACCGACCAGCCATTTGCGATAGCCGCTGAAACTTCTGAACTCCGCACCGCCGAAGATCAGCAGGGAAGCCGCCAGAAGGTAAATATACTTCACTGCCGCAGGCAGTTTTGCCAGCTTGTCTTTCAGCAGGAGCTGTTCCAGCGCCGCCAGAACTCCCGCCGCAAGCCCTATCTGCAAGGCGGCGAACGATACCTGATACCACAGCCCCATCAGTCCGCCGCATATGACAGCCGAGATCGCTGTGCGTATTTTTGATCTGCTCTCGCTTATGCCCAGCAGATCGGCAAAAAAGCCGATAACAGTGGTGTTGTAGGACTTCACCAGCCCCGTGAACAGCTCGTCGGGTTCAATGTCGCGGTAGTTTACAGGCAGTACAAATCCCCCTACCAGACTCAGCCCCCTGCTCATGTCGCAAAGCCCCGTGAACAGAAAATAGTTCTGCGCAAAGAAAGCCAGCATGCCCAGCCAGCAGCCCAGAGTGGTTATCTCACTGCCGTTCATGCCCGCAGTGTGTATTTTTGCAAATGCGCCCGATAATATGGTTATCTTGCCAAGCCCCCATATCATGCTGTTCAGACCCGCGTTCAGTTTATCTGTGTTGACTTCCCTCCTGCGTATCTGACCTTCAATGTCACCGTAATGCACCACAGGTCCCGCACACATAAAGTGGAAGGATACCGCATACGTCATAAGGCAGAAAACGTTCTTTTCAGCCCTTATCCTGCCCCTGCATACATCATATACGTATGAGAAGCCCCTTAGCGCATAGTACCCCATGCCCACAGGCTGAAGTGCAGCATCAAGTGCAAGTTTAGTTTTGCTGAACAGATAGTTGTGCCCGAATATCAGCATCAGCGCCAGGTTCAAAGCACCGTCGATCACAGTCAGCGCTATGGCGGCAGGACGGTTTTTCTCCCGCAGACTGCCCAC
The DNA here is from genome assembly GCF_902762735.1 of uncultured Ruminococcus sp. Lineage (GTDB taxonomy): Bacteria > Bacillota > Clostridia > Oscillospirales > Ruminococcaceae > Hominimerdicola. The sequence continues at coordinate 19,628 of NZ_CACWPP010000072.1, read as the reverse complement.
TGCCAGCCCTATGCTCCAGTCAGCAAACAGCGACAGGAAGATGAGACACACCACAAAAGGTCTGCCCCAGCTGAAAAACAGCAGTGAGGTGATTATCAGTATCATGTTCTTGTACTCGGGGCTTCTGTCAAGCAGTGAAAGTACAGTTGATACGGGAAAAATTCCGAATAAGAATATCAGGTCGGTATAAGTCAATTTAATTCTCCTTATATAACAGGTTCAGCTGGACTGAACCCGTGAAATTTTATATTTTTATACCATGTAAATATGGTAAAATATTAGATAAATGTCTTTTTTTACCGCTTTTACGTGATTATTTGACATTTTGGTTAACGCGGGTTGATCTTTACACTAATATTTTAGCACACTTCACAAAATTAAGCAAGCAAAATTATAAAGAAAATCTAAATTTTTTCTATTTTTAAAAAAAGTATTTGCAAATGTAGAAAAGTATGCTATAATAATAGCGGAAAGTTATGTGATAGTGCGCCTATCAGTCCGTGAAGGCACGGACTTCAGAGAGAAAGGGATCTTCGTGGTAATTAATTTCGTGGTAATTATAGAGAGATCGGAAAGGCGCAGTTCTTGGAAGGAGAGACAGGAATGTCGTCTATATTTATAACAGGTGCCAGCGGCATGATAGGTCAGTATCTGACCTCAAGCCTGCTGCATAAAAAGCACAAGGTCTTTGCTGTTGACTCAAAGACTAATGATTTCGTGGGCACTGATGAAAACTATAAGTTTACACAGTGCGATATAACGGATAAAAACACTATCGTGCAGCTCTTCGAGAATAATCAGATAGATGTGGTGGTGCATCTTGCAAATTCGGTGGATAATGATATTGACCCGCTGATAACCGATGCTGAGGAAAAGCGCAGCAAGATCACAGATAAGTATATCTATACTGCGGCAATAAAAGCGGGTGTCAAGTGCTTTATCCTGCTTTCGACCACCGATGTTTACGGCATACAGAAAGGCCGTGAACCTATAAGGGAAACTATCGCCGAAAAAGGCATTACCAATTATGCAGATCTTAAAATGACCAGCGAAAAGCTGATGGCAAAAGCGTTCAAAAAGGCCGACTGCATACCCGTCATCGCAAGGGCAGCCCCTATATATGATGCTGAACATACCGACAATCTTCATGCACATGTCTATGACCTTAAAGATAACGTCGGCTACGTTTTCGGTGATGGTGACTACGGCTACACTTTCTGCTGTGTTTTCAATCTGATAGATTTCCTCAACGGCATAATCAATGTGCCCGAAGGCAGGTATGGAGGTGTATACAACGTATGCGATTCAAAGGTGACTACCGCTAAGGAGATAATCGAGTACGAGAAGGAGAGACACCGCATAGGTGCAGTCATCCAGCGCACACCCGGCAGTGAAAAGGCCATGCTTTTCAACAAGGGCAAGATGAAGAACGATTATCGTTATTTTGACCCCACCCTGTCTTTCAATAACTGGAACTTTGATAACACCCGCGCCAAGCGCATCGCACCGATGAGATGGAACCTCACCAACACAAAGTAAGATCATTCCCCTGCGGCACTGCTGCGGGGGATATTTTTATCCCAATTTGGTTGTGTATTTTTTGTATCATCAGCAATACACATCAAAATTGGGGGATATTTTTTGTCAGTCAGATGCTTTACGTATACATACACAGTTATTATAAGGCATTATTCTGATAAATAGGTGAAATCCGTGGGAAATTCTGTGACATTTAAACGCCTGCGCCACCCGCTTTATCATAAACAAATATGACTATCCCTTTAACACACCAACTAAAAATGCGGTGAACAAAAGGATAATTGAGAGCCCCATATCTTTCCCCCGCCGCAGGCGGGGGAAAGATATACGCCAAGAACCTTAAGTTCTGTATAACCGCTGTTTTTGTGGTGTGTCAGCGGGATAACCACATAAACAAAAAAAACCGACATCGCCGTGATGTCGGGGTCTTGTGTTATTCAGCCTTCTCCTCAGCGCCCGTGTAGGTCACGCCGTCACCGTAGATGGTAGTCCAGTCGTTTTTCATTGAGATCGGCACCCAGTCGAACTCTTCGCAGAGACCCTCCATCTTTTCAGCCTTCTCAACGTTGCCGTTCTCACGTTCGGTGTCGTCACAGCAAAGCATGAAAGCGAGACTCTTGTACTTGTTGCCGCTGGTGACATACTCAGCCATGCTGGCATCGCCTGTGCTGTTGCCGAATGAAAGTACAGGCTGCTGACCTATCTCCTGCGCTATTACAGTGACCTTGTTCATCTTCAGGTTCTTTATGATGAACTCACCGCCAAGCACTACCTTGTCAGTGTCCTCATAAACATACTCCAGACCATCGGTGTCGCCCTGATTTGGCGCGACAAGCGTTTCGTCAGAACCGATTATCTGCCTGTTAGGTATGTCAAGGGGCGAATTGTCAACTATGCCGCGCACGATGAAACGGTCAGTGCCGCTGACGATGTATACGATAAAGTCATTTGCCTGAAGATAGTCAACTACCTGCACCATAGGCTTATAGAAGCCCTCGCCGCGCTTCATGCCCTCATAGCTGGGCATATCCTGTTTCTTGAACTCCTGTATATAGTCGTTGAACTCCTCGGGGGTCATGCCCGAAAACGCAGATGCCACAGCCTTTCCGTGATCTACTTCCAGTCCCTTGAACGACTCGCCCGTTTCGTTCTGCTTAGCTATCTTTTCGGCGGTCTCTTTTTCAAAGTCGCTTGCCTTGTCGATGTAGTCCTCGTCCTCCAGCACGCGGTATTTCAGAAGTGTGTAGTCAAAATAATTCGGGTCGGTCTCGCAGAAAAGTGTGCCGTCAAGGTCAAATACAGCTATCCTGTCCTCGGGAGGTATATAGTCCTTGCTGCCCTCATCGGTTATCGCAGTGATGTAATCCACCAGTTCCGCCTTAGCCTCAGCGCCCTCAGCCCACAGCGAAAGCATTTCATCGGCATTTACAGTGGTCTCTTCATCTTCCTGATTTTCTTCTTCGGCAGGTTTTTCCTCTTTTGCGGCTGATGTGGTGGACTCGGCAGGCTTTTCTTCCGCTGCCGCCGTTGTCGCTGCCGCAGCGGCAGTCTCTGTTTCAGCCTTGCTTCCCGCAGCAGGATCATTGTTCTCACTGCATGCCGTGAAAGCTGCCGCCGCCATCATTACAGCAAGCACAGCTGCGGCAGTTTTTATCTTTCTGCGTGTCTTTGTCGAATGTTCCATTCTAACTCACCATTCCTTTTATAATATCATCTCTTGTGTATCAGATGTGATACTGCTTTATTCCTTTAACTATATACTACCATATCTGCGAAAACGTTTCAATATCCAATATCACCGCAATATGTCTGAAAAGCGACATTCAGCGCCCAAACTGTATACCAACTCCAATCCGCCTTAAAATTCAGACAAAATCCAGTCACAAAATCCATATATCCGAGCTTTTGCGACTGGATTTTGTGAATTTAAATAGTTGGATTGCTATAGAAACGCAGACCTCATATCGCCGACACTCAGCCCCGCGCTCATCTGTCATAAACAAGCCCCCGCCTGTACGCGATCTCCCCGAACTGTCACAGAAGCCCTGCCCGAGAAACGCAGACCTCATATCGCCGACACTCAGCCCCGCGCTCACCTGTCATAAACAAGCCCCGCCCGTCCGCTGTCTCCCCGAACCGTCACAGAAGCCCTGCCCGAGAAACGCAGACCTCATATCGCCGACACTCAGCCCCGCGCTCACCTGTCATAAACAAGCCCCCGCCTGTCCGTTGTCTCCCCGAACCGTCACAGAAGCCCTGCCCGAAAAACGCAGACTTCATATCGCCGACACTCAGCCCCGCGCTCACCTGTCATAAACAAGCCCGTGCCTGTCCGCAATCTCCTTGAACCTGTCATAGAAGCCCTGCTTGAAAAACGCGCACATTCTCCTGTCAGGCGAGTTTATACTGCCGTTGTATGCCAGCGCCTCAGCCCGACACCCGTACATACAAAAGTGTTCCCATTCGCACTTTTGACATTCAGGGTCATTCTTTTTCATCGCGCCTATCGTACAGCGGCACTGATCTATAAAAGGACCTTCCCGCAGAAGCGCATGTACGTCATCTGTAAAAACGTTGCCCCACTGCCAGCCCATAGCTTTTGTGTAGCCAGATATAGCGTTGCATAAGGCGATCCTTCCGTCGCTGTCGATGTACGGCGTGGCGTATGCGTCCGAACATGCGGGTATCTTGTCCTGCCTGTCATAACAGCAGTGTCCGTCAGGAACTATGTTTATGTGCTTGTCACCCGCATTCCCGCGCCAGTACGACCACACATCGAGCTGCATCCTGATGTCATTGTCGTACCACCAGTCTATGAAGCCGCATATAAACTCCAGCCACTCCGTCACACCGATCGTCTGCCCGTCCGCATTTTCGCGCCACCGCAGAGAAGGTTCAACAGGCACCAGCCTGAACTCATCTACCCCCAGTTCCTGCAATCTCAGCACCGTTTTTTTTATGACAGCCATGCTGTCCCGCCATACACAGCAGGTGGTGCGCACTCTAAAACCCTTGTCCTTTACCATAACTATGCTTTCAAGGGCGCGTTTTTCCGAACCTTCCGCCCGCCTCAGCCATTCATGCGTGCCCAGCCCGTCAAAGCTGGTGGACATCAGCGGGCGGTGTCCCATTTCCAGCAGTCTGTCAGCTATTTCGGGTGTCATGTGGTACAGGTTAGTCACCAGCCGCCTGAAATGCATACTGCGGGCGGCAAGTTCTTCCGCCAGCCGCAGAAAACCCTTGTGCAGAAGCGGTTCACCGCCCGAGAACGTCACATTTGCCACGCCGCATTCATCGAATTTGCCGATAAGTTCCACCAGCTGTTCCGTCGTTGCCTGAGTCCCCCGCGAATGTTCGCTGTCAGCCGCATTGAAACAATGCCTGCATCTGAGATCACAGCAGCCCGTTATGCATATGTCGATGTTCCGTATGCGCCTGTTCTCATAAAAGTGATACGCCTGAAAAGGTTCTGTACAGCCCCAGTCAGTCTCGCTTATAATGCCCCGCCTGCTGAATTTCTCTATGGCTTGCGCATATCGTTCGGTATCGACTTCGGTTTTGCCGTCGCACCGCCTCAGCAGACCGTATTCGCGTGCAGTCAGGTCCTCCACCGTGCGCAGAGGATAGCATTCAAGACATGCCGTGTGGTCAGTCCAGCCGCGCAGACAGTAGTTTTTGTGAAGCAGGTATCTCATTTGTACACCTCACCCCCGTCACATCATTTTATCAATGTCAACGCCCAGCACCTGCATTATCTTCATATAAGTCGCCATGCTGGGTATGCGCTCACCGTTCTCCCATCGGTAGACTGTCTGTGCGCTCACGCCCATTTCCCTGATGAAATCCTGCCGTGACATACCGCGTTCTTCCCTCAGCCTGACTATCCTCTTGCCTATCATGCTGTTGCCCGAAAATTCCTGTATTATCATCTCATCGGTTATGTTCGATACAGGGAAGCGCAGATGTTCCAGCGCGTCAACAAGTTCATCGTGGTCTATGGGCTTTTCCAGAAAAGCACTTGCATAAGTCTTGAAACATTCAACAGCATAGCCGCTGTGCGCGGTTATGTAGATTATATTCGTGCGCGGGTCTTTTGCAAGTATTTTTTTCGCAAACTCTATCCCGCTCAGTTCGGGCATCTCAATGTCGAGAAAAGCTATATGGAAACTCTGCTTCTTCACCAGCGCGGCGGCTTCGGCAGGGTCTGATATACCTGTGCATTCCGCATCGGGCATTATCTCTTTCAGTTCGTATATCAGGTCATCAACTATGCTTCTGTGGTCATCAAGAACAAGTATTTTCATCTTTTTACCTCTTTCTCCCAATTTTGATGTGTATTGCTGATGATACAAAATGGGAAACAATACACAACCAAATTGGGATACCTCTTTCAGCGGTCCTCAAAGTGCCTTCATCGAACTCAGCACCATGTTGAAAGCCATATTACAATACATTCTGTCAAAACTGTCGGTGCGGTATTCAGCCAGATAAATGCGCCCGTTCAGCTTTATCGCGGCTGCTGCACCGTGACAAGGCTTGCCGCCCGAAGTATAGCTGTATTCAAACCCGCTGACTCTCCCCGCGTGGTGATCTTTTGATATGTCACCGTCCTGCATAAAATCTTCCAGCGTGCGTCTGCACCTTGCGGCACAGCTGTTCAGACAGCTTTTTTCGTTTACGAACAGGCTTGCGGGAAACTCCGTGCGCTTAGTCCAGCTGACCGAAACGATAAAGTTCTTTTTAGGCTCTTTCGCCCCCGACCTTCTCAGCGAAGAAGAGAAGTACCGCTCCAGTTCTTCGGCTGACATAAGCATGAAGCTCTCGGGATATTCTATTGAAACTTCGTTGTTCAGCCTTGTTTTCATTCATTCTGCCTCTCGATACCTGTATACACTGCTTTCGTCTTTTGCTATTATGACTATCCCTTTAGCACACCAACTAAAAATGCGGTAAACAAAAGGATAATTGAGCACCCCATATTTTTCCCCCAACGCAGGCGGAGGAAAGATATGTGCCAAGAACCTTAAGTTCTGTATAGCCGCTGTTTTTGTGGTGTGTCAGCGGGATAACCACATTTGCTATTGTAGCACGTTTTTAGTTTCAATGCAAACGTTCCTCATCGTAAAAGATGCGCCGAAAGTCCGCAAAAATGAAATAAAAACCGTCTGATAACAGACAAAAAATGTTATTATATTAAAATAATCCTGCAAGATATACAAGTACCGTCCCGCGTTTTTTGCATGTCGGGGGTGCATTACACGAATAAATGCCGTTTCCAAATCGGAAATCAGCGATCCTGCCGTACTGCGCCGCAAAATAACATCAGGCACACAAGTACCGCTCTCCCACCGACGGCTATCCCCGCGACAGCCCGCACTTCACCCGATAAGATCTTCAACCCCCACACCAAGCACCTTCGCTATGTGCATCAGCATGGTGACATCAGGCACACGAGTACCGCTCTCCCACCGCTGAATGGTGGGCATCACACAGCCCAGCATCTCCGCGAACTCGTTTCGCGTCAGCCCACGCTCTTCGCGGTATTTCTGTATCTTCCTGCCTATCACCGCTTCGCCCTGATTTTGCCTTATCAGCATGTCATCAGTGATATTTGAAACAGGGAAGCGCAGATGGTCCAGTGCATCTTTCAGCCTATCCTCGTCTATGGGCTTCACCAGAAAACCGCTTGCATAAGTCTTGTAGCTTTCAAGAGCGTATTTTTCGTAGCCCGTTATGTAGATTATATTCGTGCGCGGCTCTATCTTCTGTATCTTCTGTGCTAAAGCTATGCCGTTCACATCGTCCATCTCTATGTCGAGGAATACCACGTCAAAGCGGTGCTTCTTAAAGAGCGGTATTATCTTATCAGGTTCGCTCGTGCCGACACATTCGGCATCGGGACGCATTTTTTTTATCGAATATATCAGATCCTCAACTATCAGCCGATGATCGTCTGCCGCCAGTATCTTCATTGTTCTCCCTCCTTGTTTCGGGTATACGTATTGTGACTGTACAGCCGTTCTCATTTATAAGCGTTTCCATCCTGCCCCCGCACTGCATCGCAAGACGGCGGCGCGTGTTCTCCAGTCCCACCCCCAGCCTTTCAGTGAATTTCGGGGTAATATCTTTTTTTGCCGTACCGTTGTCCGATATGCTTATGCACATCATTCCGTCCTCGCGCCGTGCGGTAATGGTTATCCTGCCGCCCATTCTGCTTATGCCGTGCTGAATGGCATTCTCCACTATCGGTTCAAGGCTCAGCGCAGGTATGGTGAAGTCAGTGTCCTCAAAATCGCATACCAGCTCTATCTCACCGGGATAGTCGGTCTGCGCCAGGTCAACATAGACCCTCACATTTTTCAGCTCTTCTTCAAACGGTATCATATCCTCGTTCTGTATCGCCTTGATATGTGTCTTTAAGTACTTCGAGAAATTGTTTATCGCCTGCACCGCCTTTTCGGTGTCCGTGCGCGTCAGTGAGCGTATCATGCTCAGCACATTGTAGATGAAGTGCGGCTGTATCTGGTTTCTAAGCACCGTCAGCTCGCTCTTTGTCAGGTCAAGCTCCTTTTGCAGCAGCGAGTCGCTTATCGCCTGCCGCTCAATGGTCGCAAGATATATGTAGTAGTCCAGCATGCACAGCGCCGTCACCGCGTTGGTGAAGCTGGGCGCGATGTCCTTGTATTCGCGCACCGCCACAAATACCGCCTGCATGAACATGGTTATCAGCATCAGGCTCTTGCCCCTGTTGCTCCGCTTGAAATTTATCACCGATAACACCAGCAGCAGCATTATGTACACTATCTGTGTCATGTATATGGTGAAATGCAGAGGTCCGCCATTAAACGAGTTGTCGGGGTTTATCGAAAAAGCGATCTTGCTCCCGAATATCGCCGTGCTGAACACCAGACCGTTCAGCACGGCAGGCACAGCGCACAGCTTGCGCAGTTTCTTTTCGGGTATCACCATGAATATCTCTATCATTATCAGCACAGGACGCAGTATAAAAGCTATCGAGTCGCCCCATGTGCGTAAGGTCAGCGCTGTCTCCTGCATGTTCGGCTTTGTGAAAAGCTCCTGCTGATACAGGTGCAGAAGGTCATTCAGCGTTATCAGCGTAAGCAGAGTTATGCCCGTTATGAACAGCCTTGATGCAGGTATCTCCACATCTTTGTTGACTATCATGGCGGCGATGAGCGAGAACAGTATCATAAAGGTCATATAGTTTTCGTTGATATATTCAGCGACCATAGACACACCGTCCTTTATCGAAACATTATATGTATTATTATAGCACAATGCTCCAATTAAATCAAGCGTAATAAAATGGCTGTGATGGATAAATAACTCCCGATTTTGATGTGCATTGCTGATGATACAAAATATGACTATCCCTTTAGCACACCACTGCAAAATACCTTTATCAATGAGGAAAAACTGAGTTGATGTTATCTTTCCCCCGCCAACTGTATTCAATTCCCGATATAACATCGTTTATTTTGGTGTATCAGCGGGCTGATCGCATAAATAAAAACGGCTGTTCTTTCATATTGTTCCCCCGACTTCGGCGTGGGAACAATATACGCCAAGAACTTTAAGTTTTGTATGCCGCTGTTTTTGCGGTGTATCAGCGGGATAACCAAATTGGGATATAAATAAAAACGGCTGTGAGGATATGACCTCACAGCCGTCAGTGTTATTGATCTATGCGCTGCACTTAGGGCATGACAGCTTTGCCGCCGCGCTGTCAAGTATCATTTTGCTGCTGCATGTAGGACATAGCGGTACTTTTGTCCCATTTTCGTAGCATGTGGGGCAAACCAGTAATTTGAAGTGAGAGGGAAGTGCTGCCATAATTGCATCGGAGCCGCATGCACATCTGAACCGTGCCGATGACGGTGCCATAAGTGCAAGCGGGACTCTGCCGCCTGCGACTTTATTGAGCTCTTCGTCCAGCAGCTCTTCATCATCGTAAAGCTCAGCCATGACGAACTCCGTCGCATTTTTTACGTCGCCGTACTTCTCTTTCAATTCAGGCGAAAGATTTTCCATGTAGCTTTTAAAATCTGCCATATTAATATCCTCCTTATATATGTATATTCAGAACCGTTATCAGCAGTCTGCTGCGGCTCACGTTTTTCAGCACATCTTGCCTTGAATATCGGTGTATCACCAAAATATAGTTTGTGGTTATCCGGCTGACAAACCACAAAAACAAGAACTTAAGGTTCTTGGCGTATATCTTTTCCCCCCGCAGGCGGGGGAAAGATATACAAAGCTCAATTATCCTTTTGTTCACCGCATTTTTAGTTGGTGTGCTAAAGGGATAGTCATAATATAGTTTATCTTCTGAATTTTACTTCCAGATTGTTCTTCTCCTTGTCATACTGCGAGCATAGCGGGTTTGTGCATTTGTAGATGCCCGTATTGCCGCCGCCTATTCGTCTCTGCCCCAGGTAGTTGAGCAGTTTGCCGCACTGCATGCAGAACGCTATAACATCATGGTTTTCATCAGTCCCATTAGAAGCCTGAGCTGTACCTCTGTCTGCGTTGCCCATTCCGCCTGAAATGTTTTCCAGCTCGTCCAGATCCAGTTCTTTGTCAACGTTGTTATTTGTCATAATGATCCACTCCTCATGTATTTTTGATACGGTCTATTTCGCACCCATCAGCGCCGTAAAGCTCCATCGCGCCGCGTTCGTCGAGCGCCAGTCTGCACTTCATGCATATCCTGCCTTCCTTAGTCACCGCGATCTCGTGTCTGCCGCCAAACGGACAGCTGCTGCTGCTGTTGCGTATCCAGTAATCTGTCCATGTGAGATAGTAGTTGTAAGGACAGCCCACTGTCTTGCCGTCAGGCGCATTACTTTGAAAGTCTGCCCCTCCGCTGACAGCTTCCAGCTCGTCCTCGCAAAGCTCTGTGTCCCCGTCATCGGCAAACTTGTCAGCCGAAATGGCAAATCCCAGCTTTTTCGCCGCCACAGAAGTCATCTCGGGCGTGATCTCGCCGTCTGTCATAAGCCCGTCAAGTATCCTCAGATATTGCAGCCTGAGCGTTATATCATTGTTTATCGCATTTTTTAATCTGGTCAGTTCGTCCATATGTATACCTCTCATCTGCATTGTACACGTTCTGACTTTCAACACGGCTGTTTCCTGACAGTAAGTATGTTCTGACCGCATAGGCAATATCACCCATAGATCTTTTCACCGTGAAAATGCCAAGCCCTCCTGTCTGCCGCTCCTGCACAGGCGGTACTATGTCGGTATCGGGCTTTGCAGGCGGGTCATACGGCGTGCCGCTGTCAATAAAGCCGAGTACCTGCGGCAGGTTCTCTTTTTGCCTGAATATCCATCACCTACTCTATGTTTAGGAGGTCAGCGAAACCTGTCACCTCAAAAATATCCATAATGTCAGAATTAACGTTGCGCACTATCATCTCGCCCTGCTCGTCCATCACCTTCATTGATGACAGCAGTACTCTCAGCCCCGCACTGGAGATGTATTTCAGCTCGGCAAAGTCAAATATCAGCCTTTCCACGTCCTCCAGCTCGGGTTCGAGCTTTTCTTCCAGCTCGGGCGCGGTCAGCGTATCTATCCTGCCTTCGACCGCAACAGTCAGTTCTGTTCCGTTTCTTTTCATATCTACGTTCATGGTCATTTCCTCCGTATGATGTTAAGTTATATGCGCTTATCCTGCCGAAGCCGTTTCGCGTGGACTCTGAATATCCTGCTTTCATCTTTCGCTCACTCGTCAGAAAAAATTATTGTCATATCGAACCGCCTGCCGCTCACCACGTCCTCTGACAGTCCATACACTTGTGATGATAGCCAAGCTCACTTGCAGAGCGTTCGCCGTATGATACTACGTTCTCCGACTTGCATTCGCATACTATCTTATTCGTGCTGCCGCTGCTCGGGCAGAACCACCCTCCCGAGATCATATCCAGCGCATCTTCGGGAAGCTCCAGATCGTTTGCGTCTGCTGTTTCGAGTATTTCTTCAGCAGTCTTGCAGTCTTTGAATTTGTTTCGTATATTAACAGGAAGCTCATTTATATAGTTGTTGAGATCAAATGCTGCCATTTACTGCCCTCCTCATAAAGTCAAGAAAATGCGAACGGCTATATTATCACTGCCGTATTTATGATCCACCTCTAAATCTTCTAAGTTAATAATAACATATTTTGTGCATGCTGTCATTCACCAATTTGGTGAAAAAACAACTTTTGATCAGCTTTTGTTGACTGTTCACAAGCTGACAGCAACAATGTTGTGTATATCTACAAAATTTGTTTTCTTTGATAAATTGATAAGTGACAATATACATGAGCTGTGATATAATATCACTGTATTTATAGTAAATGCGTATATGATTATCCCGCTGACGCACCACAAAAACAGCGGCTATACAGAACTTAAGGTTCTTGGCGTATGGCGCTCAATTATCCTTTTGTTCACCGCATTTTTAGTCGGTGTGCTAAAGGGATAGTCATAAATGCGTATGATCTCATACACAGCCCCCGCAGATACGATGACAATATCAACTGCAAGCGGTCTGTGTGAGGGCTTTGATGCCGTTCACTATAAATATATCCCGATGCGGCTGTGTAATGATTCCCGCGTGTAAGGCTGGGGAAAGAAAACACGCCGACTGCTGTTAATGCCCGATAAAAAGCTGTTTTGTACGCTGCGTCAGCGGTATTGCCATAATACGCAAAGCAGAGCGCCCGCGTTATCCGCAATACACATCAAGATCGGGAGATAAGTATATATCATCTGCCGAATGCCCCCGAAATTACGTTCTGCGGCGTTCGGCATACCGAGAAAGGCAGGTTTTTTTATGGAACTGAATATCACATCTAAAGACGGAAAGATCATAGCCGAAGTGCAGGGACGTATAGACACCACCAATTCTGAGGGGTTTCAGCAGGCTATGCTCTCCGAGACCGCAAAGACCGATGACCTTGTGCTTGACTGTGCGAAGCTGATATACATTTCCTCCGCAGGTCTGAGGGCACTGCTGTCCACGCATAAGGTAATGGCAGGCAAAAGCGGCAAATTCACTCTCACAAACGTCAGCGAAGATGTTATGGAGATATTCGATATAACAGGTTTTTCCGATATATTGACTATCATCTGACTCTCCCCGTCCCGCGCCGACCGTTTACTTCACAGTCCCGAAGCGTATCGCGTTACACGGAAAAGCGGTCAAAGCGATACAAAGTAAAACCGAGAATATTCAAAAATGTGTTTATCCTGCTGACACGCCACACAAACAGCGGCTATACAGAACTTAAGGTTCTTGGCGTATGGCGCTCAATTATCCTTTTGTTTACCGCACCACTGCAAAATATCTTTATCAATGAGGAAAAACTGAGTTGATGTTATCTTTCCCCGCCGCAGGCGGGGGAACAATACGAAAGAACAGCCATTTTGTATCATCGGAAATACACATCAAAATTGGGAGAAGCATAATTAACGATCTTTAAATAATACAGATGCCGCCCTGCTGTGCAGAGCGGCATTTTTGCGCTGTCAGCTGTTTATAAATCTGTCGGAAAATAAAAAGAAACTCGGTCTTATCACATATTGCATCACCAATACAAGTCATCGGCTGCCACCACAATAATGCGCAGACAAGCAGTTCCCCCGCATGTCATACCCCGCCCCCGCAGAACAACTTTTCTCATGATCAACAACATCAGCAGCTCCCAACAAGCAAAAACCGCGCACCTGCGCGATAATACGCAAGTACGCGGTCAAATATCTGGTGGAGATGAGGAGAATCGAACTCCTGTAATTTTGACAGTTATCCCCGAAATTGAGGGATTACGTAAAATCATGTCATATATTTGTGTCATATATCTTTGAGAAGTAATTATCGACCATGTCATCGAAGCGCTTCCGTTGATCGCTGAATGTCGATTGATAGACTTTTTTGAGCGTGTTATCCGTTGCCCAGCCGCCACGCTCCATAGCGTATTTATCGGGTACGCCGAGATAGAGCATCACCGACGCATTGATGTGGCGCAGATCATGGAAAGTGATACTATACCCTGCTTTTGCCATCACACGGGAAAAGTGTTTATAAATTGCCTGACCCGACATAGATGTCACGTAATCGCCTGAGCGAGCCTGTATAAGGTCTGCGACAAAGGGAGCGACTGTTATACTGCGTATGCTGTTGACCGTCTTAGCGGCGTTTTCCCGCACCACAGAGGTACGCCCTACATCTATCATCACCCTGCGGATAGTCAGGACATTACCACTCAGATCTGACGACCTCAGCCCGCGTATCTCTTCTTTGCGCAGACCATAGCAGAGAGCCAGCAGCACTTCCAGCTCCATGCGATCGCCACGGAACAGCTGCATGATAACGGCAGGTTCGGGATACTCTTTGACCTTCGGAAAAACTTTCGGCAGTCTGATGTCGTCCAGTTCCAGATCCCGACGATGTTTGCGTATGATCGGCAGAAAAAAGTGTACAGTAGTCTTTACGGTCTTCGGGGTATACTTGCCGCACAGACGGTTGACTTCATCAGTGATGATGCTTTCACTGAGCTTTTCGAGGTAAGTGTCCTTGAAATCCTCGCTGAGCTGTTTGTCCAGTATGCGCTGATAGCGGTCGATACTTGCGGGCGACAGCACATTTGAGCGCTCATTGATATACCGCTGGCAGACTTCGCGAACTGTCAGCCTTGTATCTCTGGTATCAACACGATACCTCAGAAACTCGGCGGCTTTGTGCTCCGCTTCGCGCTTTGTCGGTGCGGTAAAACTTCTGTACTTGCCCGTCACCTTGTCGTATACCCTGACGCGATAAGACCCTGATGGTAATTTTTTAGCAGTAGCCATTTTTATCCTCCTTATTATTGACACGCCGATAAAAATATGCTACAATATACTTGTCTAAGGTATGTACAGCAGCATACTTTTATCCACAGCTGCCCGGGTGCGCCAACACCCGGGCGGCGTTTTTTTATTCACAAGTTTTTATTCTTACCGTAGAATATTTTTCCGTTTTCAAGATTTTCCCTGTACCAGCACTGCTTAGCATATACCTGCTTCGGGTGTATGCATTTTTTGGCATCTGAGCACTGCACATATCTTGAACAGCACGCAAATGACTTCGGCGGTTTGTAATCTTCTATAGCTTTTTCAAGATATGGTTGGATAGCGCTTGCCATGTCATCCCCTAATTGTGTATCAATTTTCACATATAGAGGATCGCTTTTGAGATCGAGCAGCGGTAACGAAGACAAAAACCCCGAGTCTACTTTTTTGTAAAGGGTATCCTTTATCAGTATCCTTTGCGACTTTGACGTTTGTCTGATGATGATAAGCGCACTGTTTCCCAGATAAAATGTATCGCCCGTCTGGTTTTCTTTGAAAGACACAAAATTATCGCCGTCTTCGGAAGAAAAGCCATATTTTATGCTAAGTTCTTCAGCAAGTTTAAAGTATGATTCATTCATTTTTGTCACCTATCCTCTTAAAAAAGTCATTCTCGCCGATTACTAAAATATCTGACCCTTTGGCTTTTAACTCCATCGCTTTCTTTACCTTTCCGCCATAACTGCCACAGACCCAGTCTTGACTGCCGAGAGATCCTACTATAAGAATGTCAGTCTTACCGGATACTCCACTTTTGATTTCGGCACCCAACTGTGTAAGTTCTGCCGAAATACTATCTTTTGAACTTCTGGAAAATTCCCCTGTCAGTACTACTTTTTTACCAACCAAAGAAATATTTCCTTCCACAATTTCTTTGCTGTATACCGGATCAGAGAAGCTTATGAGCGAACTGATCATATTGGATAAAGCTTCTGTGGAATATATTGCAGTTTCGTTTATCTTATCAGTGATGTTCTTCACATCGTCATACGGATAATTCCCTGCAAGTTCGCCGTGCTCGTCTATGAACTCTTTAACGCTCATCAAATCGTCCCAATAATACATTGAAAACTCATCGTTTGTGTCTAAAGATGTAAGCATACTGTACAGCATTTTCAACGAGATCGTAGAGTCCGAAAATTTATTCTTTTTCCTACCGGAAGCTTTATTATGCTGTGATATTTTGGTTTTATCATATAGGGGACGGAGCTTTTCATAAACTTCGTATTCAGCATAGCAGTCTGAAAGCGCACGGTGAGCCTGTTTGTTCACGATACCGAGAGCTGAACTAAGGGTCTCCAATTTATAATTTTCACAAACCAATGTCGAGTGCCTTGCTATGTCCAAAGTGTCGAGCATATCATTAGTAAATGAAGCATTCAATTCTGATAATGCCTTGTCGTATATGATAGTTGTATCGTAAGTAGTGATATTATGCCCTATCACAACGTCATTTCCGACGAAAGATAGGTATGTTCTGAGTGCCGAAGACAAATGCGGAGCGCTTTTAACCATCTCATCAGTAATGCCTGTCAATTTAACTATTTCCTGTGGAATAGCAATACCCGGTGAAACAAGAGTCTCATACTGTTCGACCACCTTGCCGCTTCGTACCCGTAAAGCCGCTAGTTCGATGATCTGAGCTTCAAGCGGGTTTCTGCTTGTAGCCTCTATGTCTATCACAGTATAATCTGAAACAAGGTCAATGAGTTTTTTACCCTTTTCTCTATACACTCTTACTCCCCCCTTTTTCTTTCTCAAATGTTTTCCACTACTTCCAGCGGCAGATCCTGCTTGCTGAAATCGTCACGTCTTATGTGTTCAAGTTCATGGTCGTAAGCGTCACGCTGCATTTCTTTGCTCAGGAGGCGGTTTATATAGACGTTGTAAAAACCGTTTTCGTCAAGTACGGTCATGCCATGCACCTTGCGGGGAAGGTCAACGTATCGCACGCAATAGTCCATTCCTTCAATCAATGTTACCGCTTCCTTTCTTGAATCTTTCTATAATATCACTAGCCGCTTCTATATCTTCTCTTGTAGCGTCCCGAGCCGCCTTGAACAAGGTGCGCATCTCGGGGCGCTTTCTTAGTGTGTCGATAAGTTCTCGGGTCTCGTCGTCGAGGTAATCGGAGTCAATTTCGGCTTCATCTTCATCTTTTGAGAGGAGATCTCCAACTTTGACGCCTAGAAATTCTGCTATTTCAGTTATATATTTGGTGTAGGACTTACTTTTACCGGTTTTCCATTGAGATGATACGCCTTTATTGATTCCAAGATAATCAGTCAGATCTTTTTGCTGGTATCCTTTTTCTTCTAATAAATAAAATATTTTGTCGATAGTAGACATTTTCTCAACTCCATTTTTGTGCATCTCAACAAAGTCGATGAATTATTAACCAAAACACTTGACAGTCTACGTTTTATCGACTATAATATGATTGTGGTTGAGATAACATCGACTTTGAATTAAACTTTCAATGACAAAACAGGGATTTGGCGGTCACTGTTTATATAAAGTTTATAAAACATAAACTTCATACCTATAGAGTATCACAATTTATCAACCTTGTCAACCACAAATTATATTTTTGTAGGAGGTGACAATAATTGTTTGCTGATTTTAGACAAAACATCAAGAAACTGCTTAAAGGTAAAGATATGACTTATGCTCAGATAGCAGAACAGGCGGGCATCGAAGAAAGCACAGTAAAAAGCTTTATGTGTGGTGCTAACGACAGCCGTCGAGTAGCCGAGAAAATTGCAGATGCACTCGGTGTAAAGCTTGAGTACAGCAATGGTGTTTACACTGTGGTGGAAAACTAATTTTATTATACTCGAATAGTTCACGAAGTCAATACTTAAGCAGCCCTGTTTCAAGGACAGGATTTTTTTTGGACAGGAGGTACCCAAATGAAACACTACACCATAACCATCGAAGACAGCTTCGGTGCCCGCCGCAAGATAATGCTGTCTTCCGGGGACAAGCACACAGCCGTGGCCAGAGTCAGACTGCGCAGAGGTGAGCACATCTATGCCGTGCAGGAGGTGTAAGCTATGAAAAAGCCCACTCCTCTGAGCCTTGCCCGTATAAGCAAGGGCATGACGCAAACCCAGCTCGGAAAGAAACTGGGCGTAAAGCAATCGACTGTATCCCAGTGGGAAAGCAACATCAATTCGATGTCGTTCGGCGACATCATCAGGGTGTGCAAACTGCTGGGGATAAACGATTTAAATGTTTTGAAGGAGGAGATCTAACCATGTCAGACGAATCAAAAGCCGCCATCGCGGTATCGCTGTGGATAGCATTCAACGGCGGCATTCTGCTGGCGGCAGAACACAAGGCGGTGGGCTTTATGATAGCCATATCCGCAACGCTGATATTTCTGGTGTACCTTGCGGGTGACATCAGACTGGAAGCCGAAAAGAAACGGCGAAAGCGCTACCAGCAGGACTGCGCACGCCGCGAACAGGAGGTACGCAAATGGCGGGAGTGATAGCAGTCGCGCTTGCGGCGCTCTTCGGGGTGCTGACTACGCTTATCGTGATAAGCGCGGCTATGGACGATACGGATATTGAGAGGGGTGAGGAAGATGAACATGAAAATTGATGACTGGGAGTATCATACCAGAATGCTCGTTGATATAGCGAAGCGAAACGGCGGGGCGCTGGTGCTTGCTTACGACCCGCACCCTGAACGTACCGATACACCGACTGCCAGAGCCGTGATCGGGAGTGTTGATAGTTTCTTGATGCTGCTTGTTGCGCTGGTTGCCGATGCCACCAAAAACAGTGATGCACCGACTTATGAAATGATCTGTGATATGGTCAAGGAGGGTGTCGCCGAGTTGAGAAGGAGGCAGAGAGAAGGAGGCAGACACGATGAAAGCCAAAACTTCCATTAACACCCGCTCGCTGATACGGCAGAAAGCGGTGATATACCGTCAGGCGGCGGAAGACCTGATGCCGCAGGCGCTGGCGTTCTTCTTATGGACAATGCAGTTAAACTACGGCTGGGGCGAGAAGCGGCTCCGCAAGCTGGTGGACGATCTTCACGAAACCGACCATCTGATGAACTGCCCCTCGCCGATGCACCACAGGTTCAACTCGCTTGACTGCGAGAAAATGTTAAAAGACAAGTACGGCATCGACATTCGGGCGGAGTTCCCGATAGTTGTCGAGGATAAGAAAGGACAGGTGATAAAATAATGTTAAGCGGCAGACTGCTCACCCCTGAACAGAAGCGCAAATACGACCTTGTGCGCACCATTCTGACAAATCTCCTGCGTGAAGCGACAGGCAATCAGCATTACTGCGCTGAGTACTATGTGGACATGACAGGGCGTGAATGGGTGGACGTGACGTTCAATAACGAATATAGTATATGTAAAGTAGATGTCACCGCAGACAGCCCCGTAATGCTGGCGCGAGACGTTCTGAAAAAATTTTAGGAGGACACGATGATAGAGGTAAAAGTTAAAAAAAGAAGACAAAGTTGTGGTGCAGGAACTTTGCGCCAGCGGGCCTACGAGAGATCTGCTTTTGGAGCTGACTGCGCTGACCCGCGGGGTTCTGACCAGCCTAAAGCTTCCGCGAAAAGATACTGGCGAGGAAATGCCGATGAATAAGCGGATAGAGATGTTCTGCGACCTGCTGAAAAACTACTGAGGAGGACTAAAAAATGGCACTTTTATCACAGACAGACAAGACCCGCATAAGGCAGATGCGTGAGGACGGCACGCCTGTCAGCTACATAGCGGCGGCGATGGAACTGACCGTTGAGGAGGTCGAGGCAGTGCTTGCCCGCAAAGAACCTCCCGAAGAGCCCAAGACCCGCACCGAGAAAAAGTACCGCACCGAGCCCATAAGCGATGAGGTAAAAGCGGAGGTCATCAGCATGGCGGAAAGCGGCTCTACCATAGCCGAGATCAAAGCAAAGACAGGCGTTAGCCAGGCGAGCATAAGCCGTATCAAGTCGACTATGAAAGAAAAAGAGCCCGCCACAGCGGCAACTGCGGCAAGCTCAGAAGAAAAGATTTCTCAGGTAGAGTGTACCACAAAATCGGCAGAAAGTCAAGCCCTGCGCGGTGTAAATCACGGAAATCAATTTTCAAAAATCACCCTCGAAATCATATTCGGCTCCATAAGACATTCAAACATAAGTTTGGATATGGCAGCTTTAGAATTGTTCCG
>NZ_CACWPP010000071.1 GCF_902762735.1 uncultured Ruminococcus sp. | reverse complement strand
AATGGAAGTTATGCCCTCTTCAAAAATGACTTTCTCCACACTGCTTCCCTCGAGACAGCCTGTCCAATTCCTGCCTGTCGTCTTGACAGTATTTGGTATTACTATCTCCTTTATGTTTGCAGAATTTTCAAGTAACTTATGACCAAGTTTAGCCGCTTTGCCCAGATCGAGGGAAGTCAGGCGCTTACAGCCTGCAAAGCACTCAGAACCTACATAGCCGACTTTTTCGGGAACTGTGAAAGAAGTGAGATAAGCGCAGTCCTTGAAAGCACTGTCACCGATATTAGTGATACTTGCAGGCAGTTCAACAGAAGTTATGCCCGTACCCGCAAAAGCAGAATTGCCAATATTGTAATCTTCCATCGCATCGGGGCTATCGGGTATGACAACTTCTTTTAATGGAAGTTATGCCCTCTTCAAAAATGACTTTCTCCACACTGCTTCCCTCGAGACAGCCTGTCCAATTCCTGCCTGTCGTCTTGACAGTATTTGGTATAGTCACAGTTTTCAGAGAAGTACAATCTTTGAAAACACGGTGTCCAATGGTGGTTACACTGCCCAAGTCAATTGAGGAAAGTTTTTTCTGCCCCTCAAAAGCGTTGGAGTCTATCCTGTAAACGGCAGTACCGTCTATCTCATCGGGAATGGTAACAGAGGTCTTGCCATCGGTCGCCCCGACAATAACGATCCCATCATTATCATAGACATATTTCAGTCCATCGGCAGTGGTCTGCACATCAGACTCGCTCCAAGCCTTAACTGTGGTAACAAAATTGCTCACCTGTGCCGCAGGAAGCAGACCTATCGCGTTTGTAGCTGTCATTGAAAGCGCCACCAGTGCGCATAATGCTTTTTTTATCTTCATTGAATTTGATCCCCCTGTTTATGAATGCATGTTTATCATGCTTATTTTCATTTATATATATGACTATCCCTTTAGCACACCAACTAAAAATGCGGTGAACAAAAGGATAATTGAGCGTCTCACGCCAAGAACCCTAAGTTCTGTATAGCCGCTGTTTTTGTGGTGTATCAGCGGGATAACCACATTTATATATTATACCATATGATTATATAATAATCAATAGGTTATTAAAAAAATTTGAAAAAAATCACAATGACACTCTACGGCGTGATACAATTAATAAAATAACAGAGGCTCTCAGTTTTCTTGACCATGAGAAGCCCCGCCGCAAGGGAAGTGCGTAAAACCGTTCATCACTCCCCACAGACCGCTTTTTGACATACCATTTATCCTGATTTGGTTGTGTATTGTTCTCTGTCATCGGCAATACACTTCAAAATTGGGAGATAATTATAAGAAAAAGCCTTATCCCCGTTCACAGGGATAAGACTTTCTTAAATTTTCTATAATGCATTTTTCCATCTGCTGCGAGCGGCTTGATGAGCGTTCCATCGGGCAATTCCACCAATGCGGCATATCAGCGATGCTTGTCCGAGAACTGCTTTACCGCCGTTTTTGCGAAAGCACGGCTTTTATTCAGTCATCTCAACGCTTATCCTGACCTCAGCATCGCCGCTTCCGAAAGCGTCCAGCAGTTCTTCGCGGGTGGCATCAATGTGACCCAGCTTAGTGAAATTCCATGTATTTTCGCCGTAATATACGGTTATCTTGTTGCCCTGATAGAGTATAACATCGCCCGGAACGGTGGTAATATCTGTGTCATTTGCAGTCAGTTCAAACGGCAGATCGCCCACCTTTTCAAATCCGCCGTGATCCGACATCGTTATCTCGATACCGCTGACAGGCAGATTGCTTATCAGGTCATCGACGGAGGAGTTTTCTTCGAGTTTTGCGAGAAAAGTCCTGTCCCCCACATCAAAAGCAAGCACAGGGTAAGGGTCAGCAGTGATGTCAGCAAATTCGCTGTCATCGGCTGTATTTTGAACGCTGCTTTGTGCAGTCTCGGCGGTCACGGCAGAGCTGTTCACGCTTTCATCGGTAATGATCTCGCCGTCCCAGTCGATGATACCGCCGAACTCATAAATATTAGTGTAACCCATATCCGCCAGCTTTTGCGCAGCCTGCTTGCTTCTGTTGCCGCTGCGGCAGTAGATCAGTATTATCTGTTCGGTGTCGGGAAGTTCTGCGGGCTTCATTTTGTCTATCGTTTCATTCGGTATGCAGACAGCATCGGGTATATGCCCCGCAGCGAATTCGTCCTGCCGCCTGACATCAACGATGATATGCCCATCGTCCTGCGCCATCATATCTTTTGCTTCTTCCTGAGTTATCTGCTTATAGCCGCTGTATTCGCCTGTGTTTTCAGTTAAAGTGCTTTTCGCGGCACAGCCTATAAGCAGACCCGCCGCTGCTGCCACAAGTGCAGCGATGATATATTTTTTCATATTTGACCTCCTTTGTGCTTTTGCTGAAAGCTCCCCGTAAGAACAGTATACCACATTTCTTATTATTTTTCAACCGCAAAAAGTCCGCAAGAACTGCATATCAGCTCTCACGGACTTTATTGCTATGTTTACTTATTGTCGCCGCCCATGACCTTTACCATGACAGCCTTCTGTGCATGGAGCCTGTTCTCGGCTTCCTCGAATATCTCGTTGGCGTGAGCTTCAAAGACCTTCTCGGTTATCTCTTCTTCGCGGTGAGCGGGCAGGCAGTGCTGAACCATAGCATCGGGCTTAGCCAAAGCCATTATATCATCGTTTATCTGATAGCCTGCGAATGCGACTTTGCGCTTCTCGGTCTCAGCTTCTTCGCCCATCGAAGTCCACACATCGGTGAACAGAACGTCTGCGTCCTTAGCAGCCTCTGCGGGCTTGTCGGTCATAAAGAACTTATCGCCGAACTGTCTAGCAAATCCCAGCACCTCAGCATCGGGACGATAGCCCTCAGGGCAAGCGACAGAAACGCTCATGCCGACTTTAAGACCGCCCACGATCAGCGAATTTGCCATGTTGTTGCCGTCGCCGATATAGCACATTTTCAGACCCTCGAACTGACCCTTGAACTCACGGATAGTCATAAGGTCAGCCAGTACCTGGCAGGGGTGGCAGAAATCGGTCAGACCGTTGATTATCGGTATCGAACCGTACTTAGCCAGATCCTCGACTTCCTTCTGCTCAAAAGTACGTATCATTATGCCGTCAAGATAGCGGGAGAGTACCCTTGCAGTATCCTGCACAGGTTCACCTCTTCCTATCTGAAGGTCGCGGTTTGAAAGGAACAGTGCCTGACCGCCCAGCTGATACATACCTGTTTCAAACGAAACTCTTGTACGTGTAGAGGACTTCTGGAATATCATGCCCAGTGTCTTGCCCTTCAGCACCTTATGTTCGATGCCGTTCTTGTTTTCATATTTCAGCTGATCTGCAAGGTTGAGTATGTCGATTATCTCTTCCTTTGAGAGATCAAGCATTTTAAGAAGATGGTTCATATTGTACCTCCGTTATTTCTGAAATGATAAATTATATTATATACCGTTCTGGTGTTTTTGTCAAGCTCATTCAGCAAGTATCTTTTCAAGTATGGCGATGCCCTTATCTATCTCTTCATAGCTGATATTCAGCGGCGGCAGGAAACGCAGCTTATCCTTTGCGGTGAGTATCAGCAGACCGTTATCGAGGCAAGCCTTGCAAACATCGCCCGCTTTTTTGGTTTTAAGGCTGACACCCATCATCAGACCCAGACCGCTTATGCCTGTTACCTCAGGGTTGTTTATCAGCTTCTGCGAGATGTAGCAGCCTTTCTGAACGACCTCATCGAGGAAGCCCTCAGAACATACCTGATTAAGCACAGCCAGTGCGCCTGCACAGACAACAGGGTTGCCGCCGAAAGTCGAACCGTGAGTGCCCTTAGTGAGAACGTCCCTGCACTTCTCATCAGCAAGGCATACACCTATGGGCAGACCGCCTGCCAGACCCTTTGCCATTGTTACGACATTTGGCTTTACGCCGAAATTCTCGCACGCCAGGAATTTGCCTGTCCTGCCCACGCCTGTCTGTACTTCGTCGCAGATGGTGAGAATATCGTTCTTCTCAGCCTCTTCAAATATCGCCTTGACAAAAGCCTCGTCCAGCCCGACAACGCCGCCCTCGCCCTGAATGCATTCAAACATTATCGCGCAGACTTTGCCTTCATTTTCAGCCAGCACCTTTTTCAGGTCATCTGTATCGTTAGCCTTTACATTGACAAAACCGGGCAGGAAAGGGAAGAAGTAGTTGTGGAACACGTCCTGACCTGTTGCGGAAAGTGTGCCCATAGTCCTGCCGTGAAAGCTGTTTACCAGTGTGATTATGATATTGCGCTCAGCTTCCTTGCCGTACTTGTCAAAGCTGTATTTCCTTGCCAGCTTGATAGCGCACTCGTTAGCCTCAGCGCCCGAGTTTCCGAAAAACATCTTGCTGTAACCTGTTATCTCACAGAGTTTTGCCGCGAGATCAGCCTGCACCTTAGTGTAATAGTAATTTGATGTGTGCTGTATCTTGTGTGCCTGTTCGCATACCGCATTGACCCATTCTTCGTTGCAGTAGCCCAGACTGTTAGTGCCGATGCCCGAACCGAAGTCTATGTACTCCCTGCCGTCTTCGCTGACAGCAGTTTGCTTTTCGCCCTTGTCCAAAACCAGATCATACCGCCCGTATGTCGGCATGACATGTTCGTTGAAATGTTCTATCGTATTCATTTTAAATTTCCTTTCATTATCAGTTTCCGTATTCAACACCGATGGACTTGCCATTGTTCATCATAAGCCTTTCAAAATCACTGCTGTTTGTGGTAAAGCCGTTCTTATCCAGCTGATATTTGTAGCCCATGTAATATATGTAATAGTGATAGGGGTTCTGTGTCACCCTGTCGATGGCGCTGTAAGGAATGTTCATGGACTCAAAATCCTGAACTATCATTATCTTGTCCTCAGTGAAGTTGTACGTATAAGTTTTTGGCGGAGTAATTACCATGCCCGTACCCGCGCCGCTCCCATACTTTTTTTTGACGACCATTTCAGCAGGGAAGTAGCCTATCACCAGGCAGATAAAACCGACTGCCAGCATCGTTGCGTAATTTGTATATGTTGTGGACATCAGGAAAAAGTATATTATCACGAAAAGCGGTATGCCGATAGCGCCCGTAACGGTGTATCTCAGCTTTTTCTTTTCTCTGCCCAGCGCATTGTTTGCCTGCATTATCTCCAGGTCTGACATATTGCTCTCAGATCTGGTCGTGGTCGTATTTGAAAATAATATGTTCATTTTGATCTCCTTCTTGCCGCTGTCAAGCGGCATCTCTTTTATAACTTCTGCCCGTTTTGCCAAAGCTGTTTATCTGTCTGGGTATCAGCAAAACAGGTATCTCAGTCAGCAGTTATTACTTCTGCAATTTAATAATTTGATTAACGCTGTTAGTAGGGTGGGGGCTTGCCCCCACCACTGTAATAACGCAGATTGTGAGGAATGGTGGGGGCAAGCCCCCACCCTACAATCAAACATTTTAATTGCCGAAGTAATAATTATGTGTTTTTCGGTTTAGTTGAACTGTGTGCCGATGCCCTCATTCGTCAGCAGTTCTATCAGTATGGAGTGCGGCACTCTGCCGTCGATTATGGAGGTCCTCTTGACACCGCGTCTGACAGCCTCCACACAGCAGTCTATCTTAGGTATCATACCGCCGCTTATAATGCCTGATTTTTTCAGGAAAGGCACTTCGCTGACATTTACCTGCGGTATCAGTGTGCTGTCATCGTCCTTGTCTTTCAGCAGACCGACAATATCAGTCATAAGTATCAGCTTTTCGGCACGCAGACAGGAGGCTATCCTCGATGCGGCAGTATCTGCATTTATATTGTATGACTGACCGTCATCGCCTATGCCCACAGTGGAGATTATCGGCACATAGCCGCCGTTTATCGCATCAAGTATCGGCTTTGTGGTGACTTTTCTTATCTCGCCCACATAACCGTAATCTTCGCCGTCATCACGTTCCAGCTTGTCGGCGATTATCATTCTGCCGTCACAGCCGCACAGACCCAGCGCGTTGCCGCCGTGAAGCTGAAGAGCCGATACCAGCTCCTTGTTCAGCTTGCCGCAAAGCACCATCTTGACTATATCCATAGTCTCCTTGTCGGTGTAGCGCAGACCGTTTATGAACTTGCTCTCGATGCCCACTCTTTTCAGCATAGCATTTATCTCAGGACCGCCGCCGTGTACCAGCACGACTTTTATGCCTACCTCACTCAGCAGTACTATGTCACTCATCACCGCTTCTTTGAGGGCTTCGTTCGTCATAGCGTTTCCGCCGTATTTAACAACGACCACCTTGTTGTGATATTTCTGTATATACGGCAGTGCGTCGCTCAGGATCTGGCTTCTGATACTGTTTGAAATGTCCATTTTACATCTTCCTTTATTTTTCCCCATAAGGGGGATTATTTATCAAGTCTTTATATAAGTGCAGTACTGTTTGATAACTTAACTTCTGTAATCGCCGTTTATCTTCACATAATCGTAAGTCAGGTCACAGCCCCATGCAGTAGCTTTGCCCTCGCCGTCACCCACACAGACATTTATGAATATCTCATCTTCCAGCAATATCTTCTTTGCTTCCTCTTCCGAGAAAGGCACGCCCGCGCCGTTTTCGCAGACATGTATCTCGCCCTGCTTGGAAGCTATCTTAACATCGACCTTGCTGATGTCAAATTCAGCATCAGCGTAACCTACCGCGCAAAGTATGCGTCCCCAGTTTGCGTCAGCACCGAACATAGCGCATTTGAACAGCGGCGAGCAGATAACGCTCTTAGCAATTATTATTGCATCGTCCTGATCTTTAGCGCCGCACACATTGCATTCCAGCAGTTTTGTCGCGCCCTCGCCGTCCTTAGCGAGCATCTTTGTGATATTGCTCATTATAATAAACAGACCCTGCCTGAAAGCGTCATACTCCCTGCCCTCAGCAGTGATCTCAGCGTTGCCTGCAAGACCGCTCGCCATAACGGCGCAGGTGTCGTTGGTGGACTGGTCGCCGTCTACCGAAAGGCAGTTGTAAGTTACCTTGACAATATCCGTGAGCGCCTTTTTGAGCATCTCCGAACTGATAGCGCAGTCGGTGGTGATGACATTAAGCGTAGTTGCCATATTGGGGTGTATCATGCCGCTGCCCTTGCCCATGCCGCCGATGTGACAGGTCTTGCCGCCTATCTCAAACTCAACAGCGACTTCTTTCTTGACTGTATCTGTGGTCATTATAGCTATGGCAGCCTTCTCGTTGCCGTCGTAAGCAAGACCGCTGTACAGAGCGTCCATAGCCTTTTCAACAGGCTCTATCGGCATTATCTGACCGATAACGCCTGTCTGTGCTATCAGCATCTCTTCGGTCTTTATACCCAGCTTAGCCGCAGCCAGTTCGCACATCTTTACGGCTTTTGCTTCGCCGTCGGCGTTGCAGGTGTTGGCGTTTTTCGAGTTGAGTATAAATCCCTGAGCCTTGCCGCCTGTTGCCGCAAGATGTTTCTGCGAAACAGTTACAGGTGCGCCCTTGACTTTATTCTGAGTAAAAACAGCCGCCGCGCTGCACATAACATCTGCCGCCACAAGGCAAAGGTCGGGTTTTTCGTTTGAGAGTGGGCTTTCGCTGCCGTCGGGTATCTCTTCACCGTCCATAGCCTTTTTAATGCCGCAGTAAAGACCGTTAGCTTTGAAGCCTTTTGCGGCGCACACGCCGCCGTCTATATACTTGTAGCCGTCATAAGCCACTTTATTTATTTCTTTCATGGTTTTACTCCTCGCTTATCTTATGATCGTCAAGCAGTCCGCTTTTAAGTTTAAGTGCAAGTATGCGTCTTACACTGCCGTTTATCCTGCTTTCGTCTATCTTTCCGTCCTCAGCGGCTTTCAGCACCGATCTGTAAGCCTTGTCGAGGTCATACGGTGTCAGCACAATATCAGCACCTGCGATAACAGCTTCTACCGCGCACTCACTCTGGACATAATTCTTTGTGACGGACTTTGCCGCCATAGAATCGGTCATTATAACGCCCTTGTAACCCAGTTCATCTCTGACTTTTTCCTGAATGAACTGCTGTGACATCGAAGCAGGGAAGCCGTCATCGGTAACGGCAGGCAGTTCAACATGTCCTATCACCAGCATGTCTGTTTTGCTGAGTGAATCCACAAACGGCACAGCATCTCTTTCAAGTATGGTCTCCCAGAGACTTCCGTTGTAGATAAAAGAATCGTTATCGGCGGTATTGTCGCCATATCCGGGAAAATGGCTGACTGCCGCCATAATGCCCGAAGCATGCAGACCCTCTATCTCAGCCGACACCATATTTGATGCCACGCCCGCATCTGACGAAAAATTGCCTGCACTGACATTTTCGCTGTCCAGTGACAGGTCGGCACAGGGCGCAAAGTCAAAGTTCAGACCGTATTCCGCGAGATATTTGCCGATCTCCGTGCCTACGTTCTTTGCTTTTTCGGCGCTCCCTGTTGCGCCAAGCTCGTTCATATTGCCGAACAGCTTTACATTGAAATTTACGTTGTTGGCGATAGGCGCGAAGTCACCGCCAAGCTCGTTCACCCCGATCAAAAGAGGTATCTCAGACATTCCCTGAAGGTCGTCCGTGAATTTTTTCAGCTGTTCGCCGTCCACAATATTCTTCTCAAAAAGCACAAAACCGCCGACATGATACTTCTCCATCGCATTCTTCATCATATCGTCAACATAGGTAACGCCGCCTATATCGTCGTTGTTTACCACACTGTTCTCGAAACCCGTTTCAAGCGCATCGGGTCTGACGATGAACAGCTGTCCGACCTTTTCTTCGAGTGTCATTTTATCAATGAGACCCTCTATCAGCTCCTCCTCGCTTTCGGGCGCATCTGTCTCGTGCGAGGCTCCTGATCCGTTCTCAGACTCAGTGTCGTTCTCAGACTCGGTGTCGTCCGCATCTGTGGGAATTTTATCGTTTTTCATTGATGTCTGTGCAGTAGTTGAGGTCCTGCTCGTATCATTTTTTTTGGTTACTGTCTGCGGGGAAGATTTTCCGAAACTTCCGCACGCTGCTGCTGAAACAGACATGAAGATCGCCAGTACCGCTATTGCTGTTTTTTTCATAAGATTTCCTCAGTATTCTAATTATTCTGTATTATCATTCTAATCCGATAGTTTCATCTATCCCGAGCATTATGTTCATATTCTGTAAAGCCGCACCGCTCGCGCCTTTACCGAGATTGTCAAATCTTGAGCAGAGCAGTATCTGTTCATCATTGCCGAAAACAAATATCTGCATGTTGTTGGTATCAGCCAGTGTGTTTGCGGCGAGGAAACCGTCAGGCAGTGTTTCACTTCCGCCAAGCTCCATCACCTTTACAAAGTGCTGACCTGCGTAGTGTGCAGTCATTATCTCGTGTATCTCGGCGGGGGTATACTTCTTGTTAAGGCATCTGCTGACCAGCGGCACAGAGACCACCATTCCGCTGTAATAATCATCAACGATAGGGTTGAACATCGGCGGATATTTCAGACCGCACACAGCCTGCATCTCGGGAAGATGCTTATGCTTCTGACCCAGTGCATACTGTCTGGGCGAGTTCATCTCGAAGGTCTTGTCAGCGCCTTCGATGGCGGCGATCATCTTGTTTCCGCCGCCGCTGTAACCTGAGACCGCGTGGCAGGTAACAGGGTAATCCTCAGGCAGAACGCCTGCCTGTATCAGCGGATATACCAGTGAGATGAAACCGCTGGCATAACAGCCGGGATTAGCAACTCTCTTTGACTTTCTGATATTCTCCCTGTGCTTTTCGGAAAGCTCGGGGAAACCGTAATCCCAAGCGGGGTCTGTCCTGTGAGCGGTGGAAGCGTCAATTATCCTTGTCTCGGGATTTGTACACAGCTTGACAGCTTCGGCAGCCGCCGCATCGGGCAGGCACAGGAAAACGATGTCAGCGCTGTTTATCAGTCTTGCCCTCTCGTCATTGTCCTTGCGCTTGTCCTCATCTATAAGCAGTATCTCAATATCATCGCGCCTGCCGAGCCTTTCATATATTTTAAGACCTGTTGTACCTGCTTTACCATCAATGAATACTTTAAACTTATTGCTCATATCTAACACATCCTATTATTTCTTCGTTTTCTTGTCAGCCGTGCTGTTGACTATGGAGGTATAAGGCTTATCCTCGCCCAGTTTTTTCAGCCTGCGCTGTTCACGGTAAGCCCTGACCGCTTCCTTATCGGCAAAACAGCTTCCCAGTCCGCAGCCGAACAGCAGGCAAAGTATCGTCATTACGATGAGGTTCGGTACTATCGCCCGATAAGTCTCCCAGACGGCGTACATCAGCACAGCCGATGCGATGACTGCGGCAGGGAAGTACCACATTACGCCATACCGCCTGCACAGTCTGAAAAATATCGTCAGACACCCTGCGGGGTAGATAAGCCCGAATGACAGCATCAGCGTCAACGCACTCGGAAGTACCTTGTCCACAAACAGCACCATCAAGATGCTGAACACCAGCCACACCAGAAAAACTGTCAGTGTACTGAGGAACTCGCTGTTCCTTATCTTATCTAAGTTTTTCACGGACATATGCTATCTGTGCCTTTACCGACTCGGGTGCGGGACCGCCTGCCGCCTTGCGCTGCATAACGCAGGTATCAAGGCTTATGGCATCATAAACGTCCTCAGCGAAGTTTTCGGTAAGTTTCTTATATTCTTCCAGCGGGAGAGTTTCCAGCGTACAGCCAAGCTCGATGCAGGTGTGTACCAGTGTGCCTGTTATCTTGTAAGCATCTCTGAAAGGCATGCCTTTTTTAACGAGATAGTCTGCACAGTCAGTGGCATTTATAAAGCCCTTAGCGGCAGCATTTCTCATATTGTCCTTCAGTACTGTCATAGTCTCCAGCATAGGTATGAAGGTTTTAAGGCACAGCTTGACGGTATCTACCGCATCAAAAACAGCTTCCTTATCCTCCTGCATATCCTTGTTATATGCGAGCGGTATGCCCTTCATCATCACCAGCAGTGTATTGAGGTCGCCGTAGACCCTGCCTGTCTTGCCGCGTATAAGCTCGGTCACATCGGGATTTTTCTTCTGCGGCATTATTGAAGAGCCTGTTGCATAAGCATCGTCAAGTTCAACGAACTTGAACTCCCACGAACACCACATGATTATCTCTTCGGAAAATCTTGAAAGGTGCATCATCAGTATGGATATAGCCGAAGCCAGTTCGATGCAGAAATCCCTGTCAGAAACGCCGTCAAGGGAATTCTGTGTTATCTCGTCAAATCCCAGCAGGTCGCACACGCGCTGTCTGTTGATGGGATAAGTGGTCGAAGCCAGCGCACCGCTGCCGAGCGGCATGATGTTGAGGCGCTTTTTGCAGTCCTCCAGTCTGCCGAGATCTCTCAGAAGCATATTTGCATAAGCCATCAGGTGGTGTGCAAAAGTTATCGGCTGAGCCCTCTGCATATGTGTGTAGCCGGGCATTACGGTGGTCAGATGCTTTTCTGCCATATTAAGAATGGTATTCTCCAGTTCCCTGACAAGTGCTGTTATCTCATCGACCTCAACTTTGAGGTTCATTCTGATGTCCAGCGCCACCTGATCGTTCCTCGACCTTGCGGTGTGCAGGCGCTTGCCCGTGTCGCCCAGCCTTGCAGTGAGTTCAGCCTCGACGAACATGTGAACGTCCTCAGCTGTGGGGTCAAACTGTAACTTGCCGCTGTCAATATCGGCAAGAATGCTTTTGAGACCTTCGACTATCTTTTTGCTCTCTTCAATGTCGATTATACCGCATTCGCCCAGCATGGTCGCATGTGCTATCGAGCCTTCAATATCCTGTTTATACATCCTGTGGTCAAAAGAGATCGAAGAATTGAAATCGTTCACCCTTTCGTCTACCTCTTTGGTGAAGCGTCCTGCCCACATTTTTCCTGCCATGATATTTACCGTCCTTTATTTATTATTATGACTATCCCTTTAGCATACCAACTAAAAATGCGGTGAACAAAAGGATATACGCCAAGAACCTTAAATTCTGTATAGCCGCTGTTTTTGTGGTGTATCAGCGGGATAATCACATTTATTATTTTCAGTTATCAGCCTGCTTATACAAACCGCCCTTGTGAGAGCAGTCTGTATAAACAGGTATGGGCAAAATAACCCGTTTGATAGAGTTATCCTGCCCCAAACCTGCGTTAAGTCCGCCAAAAGCAGACTGTTATTCCTTTTCGTGCTGTTCCAGCAGTTTCTGAATGTCGATGCCGTTGATCTTAAGCCCGTCGATCTTGCAGTCGCTTATCTCAACGCCTGTAAGGTCACAGTGTATGAACTGAGAATTCTTCAGATCGGGGTTCTTGAACTCAACATTGTTCATTATAGAGCAGCCGAAGCGCGATCCACTGATATTAACGCCAAGAAAGCGGGAGTTTACCATGTACATATCAGTAAATCTTGTGTTCTGCATGCTGATGTTGTCAAAAATGGTATCGTCCATATTAACGTCCTCGAAGTTAGAGCCTTTCAGGTTAACATTCTTGAATGTGGCTTCGCCCAGATTAACGTCCTCAAAAGACGAATTGGGCAGGTTGTCATAAGAGATCTCAACCTTTTTGTCGAAGCCCGGTTCAAAGTAGGGATTGTTGTCTGACATACTATGACCTCCTGTTAATAAATTTTTGCAGATTATTACTTCTGCTGGTTTCTCTTCTGCTCGAGCTTTGCGCGGACCTTGATAGGCAGACCGAACAGGTTGATGAAGCCTGCGGAATCAGCCTGATTGTAAACGTTGTCCTCGTCGAAAGTAGCAACTTCCTCATCATACAGTGTGTAAGGAGAAGTAACGCCTGCATTGATGATATTGCCCTTGTACAGCTTCAGCTTAACGTCACCTGTAACATTTTTCTGTGTCTCGGTAACGAATGCGCTCAGAGCCTCTCTCAGAGGTGTGAACCACTGACCGTTGTATACGATGTCAGCAAACTTGATGCCCAGATACTGCTTCATGCGTGCAGTTTCCTTGTCGATGGTGATGGTCTCCAGAACTTCGTGAGCCTTGTACAGGATAGTTCCGCCGGGAGTCTCATAAACGCCTCTCGACTTCATGCCCACCAGTCTGTTCTCTACCAGGTCAGCCAGACCGATGCCGTTCGCGCCGCCCAGTTCATTGAGCTTGCTCACCAGTTCCTTGCCGCCCATCTCAACGCCGTCAACAGCGGTAGGGATACCCTTTTCAAAGTGGATAGTCACATAAGTGGGCTTGTCGGGTGCCTGAAGAGGTGATACGCCCAGCTCCAGGAAACCGGGCTTCTCATACTGAGGCTCATTTGCGGGATCTTCCAGATCCAGACCCTCGTGAGACAGATGCCACAGGTTCTTATCCTTTGAGTAGTTTGTCTCTCTGTTGATTTTCAGAGGAATGTTGTGTGCCTCAGCGTAGTCGATCTCCTGATCTCTCGACTTGATGTCCCAGATCCTCCAGGGAGCGATTATCTGCATATCGGGTGCGAAAGCCTTGATAGCCAGCTCAAATCTCACCTGATCGTTGCCCTTGCCCGTGCAGCCGTGGCAGATAGCGTCAGCGCCTTCCTTTATGGCGATCTCGGCGATCCTCTTTGCGATGATAGGTCTTGCAAAAGATGTGCCCAGCAGATACTGATTTTCATAAACTGCGCCTGCCTGTACGGTAGGATAAACGTAGTCAGTGATGAACTCTTCGGTCAGATCTTCGATGTACAGCTTTGATGCGCCGGTCTTGATAGCCTTCTCCTCCAGACCGTCAAGCTCGGTGCCCTGACCAACATCGCCCGAAACTGCGATAACTTCACAGTTATTGTAGTTCTCTTTCAGCCACGGGATAATGATAGATGTGTCAAGTCCGCCAGAGTAAGCGAGTACAACTTTTTTGATTTCTTTAGCCATGATGTGTTCCTCCAAAAAAAGTAAAATTTCAGGCATTAGATGCATAGTATGTCAAACTATATACACATTATACACCTTTATTCGGATTTGTCAAGAGGGTAAACGCATATTTTTTATAAAATATGCAAATTTTCTGCTTAATCAATGCATAAACACTGATTATATGCATGATTTAATGCATAATATAAACGACATGCCCTTCCTCCGACCACAATATATACGACTGTAATGCCCTATATATAGTAATTATATCACGATTTGATAAAAAAAGCAATTACAAAACGGTTGCATTTTCAAAAAATATAGAGTATAATATATATGTGCATGAAAAGCACGGTAATTATTGCGTGAAAGGCGGAAGATGAAATGAGTACATCAGTTGAGAAATACGGTTTTAAAGAGTTAGAGCCAGCGATGCTTGCAGATATGGAGTTTGATCCGTATAAGAAGATCGACAAGGAATGGTTCTTAGTCACCGCAGGCGATGAGAACGGCTACAACACCATGACAGCTTCGTGGGGCTTTGCGGGGATAATGTGGGGCAAACAGACATTCACCACAGTTATAAGACCCCAGCGCTACACCAGGTCTTTCATTGACAAGGCGGACAGCTTTACGATCTGCTTCTTTGATGAAAGCGAGAGGAAAGCACTGCAGTTTTGCGGTTCACACAGCGGCAGAGAATACGATAAAGCCGCCGAAACAGGGCTTGTTCCCGTATTTACAGACGGAACGACTGCTTTTGAACAGGCTAAAATGATACTTGTCTGCGACAAGGCATACGTTCAGCCGATGGAGGGCAGCTGTTATCAGGACAAGACACTGCTTGACAAGTGGTATGCCGCAGGCGACCATCATATACAGTACATCGGCATCATCAGAAAGGTGTATGTAAAGTAAAAAACATTTACATCGTTCGGCACTGTAAAGCAGAACGGCTTGTCGGGGATATGCTGCTTCGATACGCGGGTTTTCACCTGTCTGTCAGATAAATTTTATCTGTTAGCCAAAACAAAACTATTGAAAAATATGAAAGAATGTGCTATAATATTATCACGGTAAGGCAAGTGCTTTGCCGAGAGAGATATATAACAGATAATTGAACAGGAAAGGAGCTGATCTGTCATGACTGCTACAACATTTATAATAGCATGGGCTGTTGCGTTCGTGTTCTTCGTTATCGTTGAGATAGCCAACGGTGCGGGACTTCTGAGCATATGGTTTGCGCTGGGTTCGCTGGCAGCTATGTTCTGTGCGATCGCAAAGCTCCCGTTTGTAGTGCAGTTCGCGGTCTTTGTGGCAACTTCGATAGTTTTTCTTTTTGCCGCGAGACCTCTGGCGAGAAAAGTCCGCAAAACTGCGATACCTACGAACTTTGAGCTTGATGTCGGCAGGACTGCGCTTGTCATCGAAAGCATCGACAACAGCCGAAACAAGGGCAGGGTCAGGCTGGACGGCACAGACTGGTCTGCGGTATCCGCTGACGGCAGCAAGATAGCCGACGGGGCTAACGTGCGCGTCGTTGAGGTATCGGGTGCCAAGCTGATCGTTGAAAAGCTGAGCTGATCGGACAAAAAACAAGCAGAAGCGTCCGTACAGCAAGATCAAATCAGAGACAAAACAAAAACGTATTTATGGAGGTAAACGAATATGAGCCCAATGATCATTTTACTTATTGTGATCGCGGTGATAGTACTTATCATAGCAACTAATATCAAGATAGTTCCACAGGCATATGTGTATGTGGTCGAAAGACTGGGTACTTTCCACGCGGCGTGGGGTACAGGTCTGCACGTGATGATACCTATCATCGACAGAGTTGCAAAGAGAGTTTCCATCAAGGAACAGGTAGTTGACTTTAAGCCGCAGTCTGTTATCACTAAGGATAACGTTACGATGCAGATCGACACCGTAGTGTTCTTCCAGATAACCAACGCGATGCAGTTTACATACGGCGTTGAGAGACCTATCTCCGCCATAGAGAACCTGACTGCGACAACACTGAGAAATATCGTCGGCGATCTGGATCTCGAAGCTACACTGACCTCGCGCGACATCATCAACACCCGCATCACTGCGATACTTGATGAGGCTACCGACCGCTGGGGCATCAAGGTACAGCGTGTCGAGCTGAAAAACATTCTGCCGCCCCGCGAGATACAGGACGCGATGGAAAAGCAGATGAAGGCTGACCGTGAAAGACGTGAGAAAGTTATCCAGGCTGAGGCTGAGAAGAAGTCGCAGATACTTGTGGCAGAGGGTGAGAAAGAGTCAAAGATACTCAGGGCGCAGGCTGATAAGGAGTCGCAGATACTCGCCGCTGAAGCTGAAAAGCAGTCGATGATACTCAGGGCAGACGCTGTTAAGGAACAGAAGATACTCGAAGCAGAAGGTGAAGCGCAGGCTATCGAAATGGTACAGCGCGCACTGGCTGACAGTATCGTAAAGCTGAATGCCGCTAATCCTAATGATGCAGTTATCCAGCTCAAGAGCCTTGAGGCATTCACCAAAGCCGCTGACGGCAAGGCTACAAAGATCATTATCCCCAGCAGTCTGTCTCAAAACCCTCTATCCCATCACGGATATGGGGTAAATTTATGCCGCAAATAGCAAAGAACATTCAAAAAGAGCATAAAACCAAGCATATACACCCCTTTCCCAGCGGTGTATCGCATACTTTTTCAGATTCATGGCAGCAAACTTAAGCCTGACCCACTTGCTGACCTGGGACAAGCCTCTAAAATATGTGAATCGCATCGAGTGCTTTTCTTTAGCGTCTGCAAACACTCGTTCGACTGTTTCTTTTCGTTTGTCATACAGCGCCTTCATGCCATCGGTGTGCCGTATGTCCTCGACCAGTTCAAGATAATCGAGCCAGATGTGTTTGGTAACTGTCTTCTCGCATTTGGCATTGTCGGTGCATTTGTTTCTGTTCGGACAGTTTTCGCAAATATACCCCTTGCTTTTGTATTCTCTGTATCCGTCACGGTTGGTCGTTAAATAGTTTAAAACCTTGTCCATTGGACATAGTACACAGTCATAGTACTCATCAAGAACGTATTCATATGGTCTAAAAAAGCCGTCCTTGCCCATCGGACGCTTGTACGGCAGCACGGGTATCCTGCCGTCATCGATCACTTTCTTTGCTATCCACGGAGTTTTGTAGCCTGCGTCCATTACTGCGTATTCTATCTCTTTGAAGCGTTTGATAAGCCTATCATACAATCCGTCAAATGCCACACTGTCATGCACGTTTCCGGGGTTTAAGATGACGTCCATGATATATCCGTGCTCGTCACAGGCGGTCTGAGCTGCATAGGCAAAGCACTTTTTGTGTTCGCCTTTGTGGAAAACTCCGCATTCGGGATCGGTTGTCGATACGGTCACTTCTTTTGTTTTTACGTTTTCAACATTTGTTGAATCTTCGGTTGGATTTTCAGGCGTGCCGTCAGATGTGTCCTTATCGGACTCACTTTCGCTGTTGTTATCATTCTTGTCTTTGAAAGGCTTCTTTCCGTGAGCTTCACGGTCTTCGTTTATCTCTTTCAACAGCTGTTCTTCATAAACTTTTGCTGCTTCGGGAACTGCTTTCCTGACAGCTTTTTTCATATTGGCATTCGCCTTGATGTGGGTGCCGTCAATGAAAACCGCTTCTGGGGATAGATATCCTGCACCGTTTATCTCGGAAAGTATCCAAAAGAATATCTTTTCAATTACTTCTTCGTTGAAGCGATGTTTAAAATTGCGGCTGAGAGTAGAAAAATGTGGGGTCTGCTCGTTTAAAAGATACCCACAGAACCAGCGGTAAGCAATGTTCATTTTGACTTCCTCCGCGGTCTTGCGCAGAGAAGGTATGCCGTACAAATGCTGGATCAGCACCATTTTGAACAGCACGACCGGGTCAACTCCCGGTCTGCCGTTATCAAGGCAATACAGATCCTCAACAAAATCATATATCTTATCAAAATCAACTGCTGCACTTATCTTCCTCAGCAGATGATCCTCTGGTACAAATTCTTCTATGCTTATCAGTTCAAGCTGGCTCATATCTTTTGGCTTTTTTTCAAGCATTTCTATCACCCTGTTCTATTATACCACATTTCATCAAAAAAGCCTACCCTTGCGGATAGACTTTTGCGACAGGCTGA
>NZ_CACWPP010000070.1 GCF_902762735.1 uncultured Ruminococcus sp. | reverse complement strand
TATTATATCATTTTCCAGGTACTCTGTCCAGTAATTTGTATAATCTGAAATATAAATGTAACTTTTGAAACCTGATTTTTTGAAAATTGATTTCCGTGGCTATTTTCCACAGGATTCAATTTTCGGGAAATGCAGAGACACGCATAGCATAACGATGATAAATGATGGTGCTAAGTGTGTTTTATCAAAATTGATCTCCATGACTATTTTCTGCCAATGATGTGACCCGCAGTGAAGTGTGCAAAAAGCAGACCCCCTCCCCCCGAAAAGGTCTGCCTTGTTCACCTCTCACTCTCCCAAACCGAGATATTCCGCCAGCGAGGACATTATGCCCCTTTTCACTTCTTCCGCGATGATATTTCGGCACTCTTCTGACTGCAAGATCTTTTTCGCCCTGTCAGCAAAAGGCTCTATGCCGAATATCCCATACACAGTGTAACACACCTCTGCGGTCAGCGAGCGGCTTTCCGCCAGCGTCAGATAGCTCCCGATGACTTCCATCGCGTTCTCCACCGCAGAAATGCCCGCCACAGGTCCTTCATCTATCAGATTTGCCATGATGAACGATATGTCATCGAATTCCTCTTCGCTAAGTTCATCATCGAACAAACTCGGCAGATCAAGCTTGCGGTAGACCGTCAGCGCCGAATACTGCGGCATCACATCGTTGCGGCAGCCCTCATGCAGCAGCCAGTCCCTTATCTCGTCAGTGTCAGCCTCCAGATACCTTACCGCATGTACGCGCCCCCAGCCGTGAGTGTGCTTCGCCAGTTCAAATATCTCCTCATTTGCATTCTTCCACCGCTTCATGTTGTATATGCAGAAAAGCGTGAACTCGTTGCACAGCCCCAGCACCCTGAAAAAGTCCTTGCCGTCCTCAGATGGTTCATCAAAGAGTTCGCGTATCATCAGCCCCAGCTTTACGCGGTCTGTCTTTTTCGCAAACATGCCCTGTATCGAAAGCGCCGATACCTTGTCGGCGGGAAGTGCGTTCTCGCAAATGTAGTCCTGTATGTGGTCTATCGCCGAGACAGGCGGCATTTTCGCGAAAAGCTCATCAAACGCCTCAAAAGCCGCCGCCCAGTCAGTGCCCGCATCAAAGCCCGCCTTCATCAGCCCGTAAGCCTCATCGCTCATCTCAGAGGGTCTTGTATGGTATAGCGATATACCGTCCTTAGCACCGTCCGCAAATCGCACAGGCGAGTCATCTTCGGCAGGCAGAACGAAATCCTGCGGCAGTTCGCCCTCTTCCGTCACGCTGTTAGCAATAAGTTCCAGCAGATTTTTGTATTCCATATGTTTCTCCTTCTTTCTGAATGTACTGAATTTTATGTCATTTATTAAAACAATGCAATAATGTCCAATGTGGAGTTGCCGCTCTTCCACGCAGACAGGTAAGATCACCGCCCGCTCTTATACAAAGCAGTTCCTCTGCCGCCCCCGCAGACAGTGAGACCCGCCCCCCACACTTATTCAAATCTGAACGACAGGAAGTCAAACTCGCTTCCGGGCAGGAACACGAATTCCACTGTCCCCCTGCCGCTTATGCCGTCAACTGCAAAACCTCTCTCAGTGTAGTCCTCAGCACCCTCAAACTCCGCGAGTATGCGCTTCTCAGTGCCGTCCTCACCCTTGAACAGCAGGTGTATGCTGTTGACAGCCAGCTTCGAGCGCCCCTTGATGATGACCTTTTCGGGCGCTTTCTCACTGAAATCAAATCCGCCGTAGAACAGGTTCACATTGTTGCCGATGCCCGTGACAGCTTCACCATCTTTGGTGAATTTGTCGCCGTAGATGTTCTCGGCGCTTGCCGCCGCCAGTTCACTCCATTCCTTAGCACGGCGCTCAAATACAAAGCCCTGCACATCAAGGTTGAATTCAGTTTTTATGCCGATGGTGTGTATCCCTCTCAGCACCCTGTTCAGCTTGTAAGTCTCGTTCTGGTATACCAGCCATATCGGTTCTTTGAAGTATTCAAAGTCCCCCAGAAGTTCGCCGTTTTCGGGCGTGCCGTCCCAAAGCTGTATCCTCACAGGGGTCGAGTAGTTCGCAAATATCGGCAGTGTCACAGTGTCCGCGCCTGTCTCACCGAAATCCACGTTCTCAAAGGCGCACCACGCACCGTCACGCAGGTTCACGCCTTTCTGTATGCCGTGTGTGACCCGTCCGCTCTCCAGCGAATACAGACCGCCCATGACCATCTTGTAAGGGTCATTGTGGGCACTGCCCAGCCCCTCAGCCGTCAGCCGCACAGAAGATATTATGTGGAACTTGTCAGTGCCGTTTTTCGCCTGCGCTCTCAGGTACATCTCGCCGTCCCCGAAGCATTCCACCGTCACGCTGTTTTCGTCAAAGCACTTTATCCTGCCGAGATTTGAGTCTATGCCCGTCACAGTGGTCAGCCTGAATACCATATCCCGCAGAGTGGCATTTTCTGGCAGTATCTTCACCCCGAAAGTTATCTCTCTCCTTTCGGGCGTGAAACTCTTTTCCGCCCCCGTCAGTTCTATCTTGCGTATGGGCTTTTCATCATCGGGCAGTCCGAAGTCGTTCTCGCATGGTTTGCACTCTTCCCCGAAAGGATAGCCGGGCGAGATAAATTCCTCAGGGCTTATCTCCACCGCGTTCAGCGTAAGTTCAGCATCGGGCAGACCCGCCGAAGTCACCCGCACTTTTATCTCGCCGCCCACGTTCTTAGCCGCCACCATAGCCAGCAGTTTTCCGCTGAACAGCCTGCGCGAAACGCCCTTGTATTGGTCGTAGTCGGTGGAGTCGCCGTTGTCCAGACCCACCAGCCTGCCCGCCCCGCTGACCTCTGCTTTCACGCGGTCATTGGCGTTCGCCACAAACGTACCGTTCTCGTCCAGCGCCGAGATCTCCACGAATATTATATCCCTGCCGTCCGCTTTCAGTTCGTTCTTGTCGGGCGTGAGCGCTATCCTCGCCGTGTCGCCGAAACTCCTCTGCACATCGCGGCAAAGCTCATTCCCCTTGTCGTCATAAGCCACCGCCAGCAGTTCGCCCTTGCGGTAGGGAAGTCGTGCATCCAGCGTCAGCTGTTTGCAGGTCTTTCTGTCAAAGTCCTGCGCGGCAATAAGTTCGCCGTTAAAGAACAGCTCCACTCTCGGCGCATTCGATGCCGCGCGAATATCTATCATCTCGCCCTCGTTGAAGTCCCAGTGCGGGAAGATGTGTACAAACGGCGCAGTCTGCCACTTAGTCCATGCCGAACGGAAAACATAAGCGCTGTCTTTAGCAAAGCCCGCCGTGTCATACTGCCCGAAATAGCTGTTTTTCGTCGCATAAGGTGTCGGCTCGCCGATGTAGTCGAAGCCCGTCCATATGAACTGCCCCGCGCAGTATTCGGCATCGCGGTCGGGTATTATGCAGGCTTCCCAGCTCCTTGCCGCCCAGCCGGGTGCGCTGTTGCCGATGGAAGATGCCTGTTCATCGTCCTCACTGACTATCGACTGCGCACGCGGGAAGTGATATATCCCCCTGCTCTGCACCACCGATGAAGTTTCACTGCCGTATATCGCCCATTCGGGGTGAGCGGCGTGATGCTCTTCATATAGCCGCTCCGCGTAGTTGTAGCCGGGTATTTTCAGTATATCCGCGCATTTCTGAGCGTTCTCGCTCGCCATGTAGTTCGAGCCGATGGTCACAAAACCGTTGCCGCGCGGGTCGTGCAGCCGCGTGAGCGCCAGCAGTTTAGAGGTTATCTCCTGTCCGCGCTCACTCGCATGGGTGTCGTATATCTCGTTGCCGATGCTCCAGCCGATGACACAAGGGTGATTGCGGTCGCGGCGCACCCACGATGCCACATCTTTCCCGCACCATTCGCTGAAAAACCTGCCGTAGTCATAGTCGGTCTTTGAGAGTTCCCACATGTCAAAGGCTTCATCGAGTATCATCACGCCCATCTCGTCAGCCAACTCCAGCAGTTCCACCGACGGCGGGTTGTGACTGGTCCGTATGGCGTTGACACCCATCTCTTTCAGCTTTTCTATCTGCCGCCTTACAGCATACCTGTTCACCGCCGAACCCAGCGCACCCAAGTCGTGGTGCATGCACGCGCCATGTATCTTCACATGCCGCTCGTTCAGGAAAAATCCCCTGTCAGCGGTGATCTCGGCTTTCCTGAAACCGAATTTTCCCTCAGCCGTGTCGATCATCTCTTCCCCCTTGAACAGCGCCACCGCATAGTGGTATAAGTTCGGGTCGGTAATATCCCACAGCAGGGGAGAGCCTATCTTCAGCTTCAGCGTGTTCACCGAGTACCTGCACCCCTCGCGTATCACCGTCTGCGGCATCACAGACCTGTCCACCGCCGTGCATGAGTAGAATGTCTCCGCCAGCGCCTTGCGCCCGCCGACACCATCCTCGTATACCACCGCTTTCAGCGACAGACTGTCAACACTCTCATTTTCGGGACGCTCCACCTCCGCTGTTATCGTCACATTTCCGTCAATGTCCGCAGATATGTAAACGCCGTCAGCCATGATATGGCAGGGCGCATATTCGTTCAGCCATACCTTGCGGAAAATGCCCGCACCCGAATACCAGCGCGAGTTCGGTGCCTGATGATCGACCCTTACAGTCACCTCGTTGACCCCCTCTTTCAGCAGGTCGGTGATGTCAAATTCAAAGGTCGTGTAGCCGTACTTCCATTCACCCGCAGGCATTCCGTTGACATAAACCTTTGAATTCATATACACGCCCTCAAACCTCAGCGAGCGCCGCATGCCGTCGGGCGAATAGTTCAGCTTTTTGCGGTACCACCCCGTTGAATCCTCGTAGAGACCGCGTGTGTTGTATATCAGCCAGTCGTGCGGCACATCGACTTTCGCC
This sequence comes from uncultured Ruminococcus sp., assembly GCF_902762735.1. GTDB lineage: Bacteria > Bacillota > Clostridia > Oscillospirales > Ruminococcaceae > Hominimerdicola. The sequence continues at coordinate 21,120 of NZ_CACWPP010000070.1, read as the reverse complement.
CACCCCGCCGCATCAGCGTACTCAGTGCCGAGAGGGTTCTTCGAGAACTCCCAGCCGTCACAGAAAAGTATCTTTTTCATATCCTTCACTCCCTAAAAAAGGGCGGAAAAACCGGCTTTTCCGCCCTATCATATTTACAATGTCCCCATCAGCAGACCTATCCAAAAGCCCGCCCAAAAACATCAAGCCCCCATACACCGCCCCAAAAAGACGATACATCAGGAACATTCATCGTGATGTTTCCTTTCCCACTCCCGCGGAGTGAGAAAGAAAACCACCATCTATTTGTTATCGCCCGAACCACATTACTTCTGTCCGCACGACCACCTTATCCGGACACTCAAAACCCAAATGCCTGCCAACAATTATGAATTATGAATTATGAATTATGAATTAAAAAGCCTTTTTGTATAGATCAAGTATCGACTCAACAGTGCATGGGCGAGGGTTGCCGCCTGTGCAGACATCTGCCATAGCCGCCTCAGCCAGCGCAGGGAGATCTTCTTCCTTAACGCCTATCTCGTGGAGTTTTTCGGGTATGCCAACGTCCTTTGAAAGCTGTTTTACCGCATTTACAGCCGCCGCGCGGTATTCCTCCTGCGACATGCCTGCGGTGTCAACACCCATAGCCTCCGCTATGTGTTTGAACTTGTCGCCTGTGCATTCAGCATTGTACTCCATCACATACGGCAGAAGCACCGCATTCGCGATGCCGTGAGGCGTGTCGTAAAAAGCCCCCAGAGGGTGAGCCATGCCGTGTACTACGCCCAGTCCCACGTTCGAGAAACCCATGCCTGCCACATACTGTCCCAGCGCCATGTCCTCTCTGCCCTTAGGGTCGTTGTCACATGCCGCCCTCAGCGAACGCCCTATTATCTCTATGGCTTTCAGATGCAGTGCATCGGTCAGTTCCCACGCCGCAAGAGTGGTGTAGCCCTCAATGGCATGTGTCAGCGCGTCCATGCCCGTAGATGCCGTCAGTCCCTTAGGCATAGATGACATCATGTCACTGTCCACCACAGCCACAACAGGTATGTCGTGAGGGTCAACGCATACGAACTTGCGCTTCTTCTCCTCATCGGTGATAACGTAGTTTATCGTCACCTCAGCCGCAGTGCCCGCCGTTGTGGGAACAGCTATTATCGGCACACAGGGATTTTTAGTGTCAGCCACGCCCTCCAGCGATACCACATCTGCAAAATCGGGATTGGCGGAAATTATGCCTATCGCTTTCGCTGTGTCCATAGCCGAACCGCCGCCCACCGCCACGATGGAGTCAGCACCCGCCGCCTTGAACGTTGCAACGCCCTTGTTAACGTTCGCTATGGTGGGATTGGCTTTGACCTCCGAATAAACTTCGTATGCCTTGCCCGCCGCGTCCAGCAGGTCGGTGACTTTCTTAGTCACACCGAATTTTACAAGGTCGGGGTCGGTAACGACCAGCGTTTTCCTGAACCCCCGCTTGTCCATCTCGCCCACTATCTCCTTTATAGCCCCCGCGCCAAAGTACGAAGTTTCGTTGAGTATCATTCTGTTAGCCATGATTTTTTACCGCCTTTCGATTTCAAATTGTTACATTGTTTACAAACCGACTGCCCCTCCGCATGTCAGACAGGCAAGCCGATTATTTATAGTATACAATATTTTGCCTTAAAATTCAATAGATTATGTAAATTTATCATTATTTTTTCGCACAAACTTTCCATACAAAATTGTATAAATTGACATTAAATTGTCATTGACTTGACCACAAAATAGTGCTACAATAAGATATGCAAAAATATTAAATGGACGATCCCGAACTTTTCGCAATATTACTATCCCTTTAGCACACCAACTAAAAATGCGGTAAACAAAAGGATAATTGAGCGTTGTATAGCCGCTGTTTTTGTGGTGTGTCAGCGGGATAACCACTTTTCGCAATCATATAACTTAGGAGGAAACAAAAATGAAAAAACTTACATCTATGCTGATATTCACAGCAATGCTCTGCGCGGCACTGACAGCCTGCGGTAAGGTCGAAGAGCCTGCCGCCAAAGAGGAAACTGCTCCTGCCGCCGAAACATCAGCCGCAGCAGTGGAGAGCGAAGCCCCCGCAGAAGAAGTAGAAGAACCCACTCCCACCCCAGAAGAGGAAACTCCCGAAGTCACCACCGTCACCGAAGCTCCCGAATCCGCGCCCGAAGTGACCACCTCTTCCGCTAAAGAAGCTGAAAGCTCCGCTCCCGAACTTTCCAATAACGAGCTGAACCTCAGCACCATCGACGGCGCTTCTGTCGTTGGCGAAAGCGGCATGACTTTCACTGAACTGCATGATATGGGTCTTGCAAACGCATTTATGCAGGACGGCGCATACGCAGTCGTACCGTCCGACGGCGGCGCAGGTCATAAGTATTATAAAGTCTATACCACCGCAGACGGCGGCGCAAGCTGGCAGGAGGGTCAGTTCTATGACGAACCCAGCGGTGTCGGCACTCATGTCGCCCTCGATGACGGTCAGATAATGTCATTCATCACCTACGGCGCATATTCCGAAAGGTTCCCGCATGTCGCCTATATGTACATAAACGGCGACAGGGTAGAAAAAGTCGATGTCGGCACAGTTCTGGGCGATACCGAACTTGATGACGGCAGACTGCTGAAAGATGCGGGCGAAGTTGATTTCACCGTTGATTATGTCAGCGGCTACACTTTCAACATAAAGTTCACCGACAGGGAAACAGGCGATACCCTCTGCGACAGACAGTTCGACCTCTCCGAAGCACTTTTCAACGCACAGCAGTCCCCCGCAGAGTAAAAAGCCACCCCCAAGCAGAACCTTTTGTAATTCACAATTCATAATTCATAATTCATAATTGTTTGGCAGGGTCTTTTGTAATTCACAATTCATAATTCATAATTCATAATTGTTTGGCATGGTCGAAAGTTCATCGCTCCCCGCGTGAAACGACTTTCTAATTGTAGGGCGGGGGCTTTTGTAATTCACAATTCATAATTCATAATTCATAATTGGTTGGCAGGATCGAATGTTCATCGCTCCCCGCGTGAAACGACTTTCTAATTGTATGGCATGGGCTTTTGTAATTCACAATTCATAATTCATAATTGGTTGGCATGGTCGAATGTTCATCGCTCCCCGCGTGAAACATCTTTCTAATTGTAGTGCATGGGCTTGCCCCCGCCGTTTTTCTTCCCCGCCGTTCGACCCAACTGCTTCCCCCACCAAAAAACAATAAAAGGGCATCACCATTCCCGTGTGATGCCCTTTTCCGCTATCTTATTTAAACATCGACTGCCCCGCACCTACCCGCGCCGGAACGGCAATCTTTCGCATCATACGGTCATCGCTCCCCCGCGTGAAACATCTTTCTAATTGTAGGGCGTGGGCTTGCCCCCGCCGTTTTTCTTCCCTGCCGTTCGACCCAACCGCTTCCCCCACCAAAAAACAATAAAAGGGCATCACCATTCCCGCGTGATGCCCTTTCCTGCTATCTCATTTAAACATCGACTGTCCCGCACATACCCGCGCCGGAACTGCAATCTTTTGCATCATACGTTCATCGCTCACCCGCGTGAAACGACTTTCTAATTGTAGGGCGGGGGCTTGCCCCCGCCGTTTTTCTTCCCCACCGTTCGACCCAACCGCTTCCCCCACAAAAAAACAATAAAAGGGCATCACCATTCCCGCGTGATGCCCTTTTCCGCTTCTTATTTGAACAGCGACTGCACAGCCGAACAGATCTTTGCGGCTATGTAGGGGTTGTTCATCGTGTAAAGATGTATGCCGTCAACATCGTTGGCGATAAGGTCAACTATCTGAGATACCGCATAAGCGATGCCCGCATCGCGCATCGCGATCGGGTCGTTCTCATATTTCGACATTATCGTCAGGAACTTTTTCGGCAGTTTTGCGTGACAGAGTGTCGCCATTCTCGCGATGGTCTTGGGGTTGGTCACAGGCATTATGCCCGCCTCGATAGGCACATCTATGCCCGCGATAGCCGCCTTTTCACGGAATGCGTAGAAATCTTCGTTGTCAAAGAAAAGCTGCGAGATAAGCTGTGAACAGCCCGCGTCCACCTTTTCTTTCAGGTGTCTTATGTCCTCGACCATGTTGGGCGCTTCGGGGTGACCTTCGGGGTAGCAAGCACCCAGTATGTTGAAATCGCCGCTTTCTTTGATAAGTTCGATAAGTTCAGCCGCATATCGGAAATCTTCATGGGGAGGTACATTCGGGTTGATGTCGCCCCTCAGCGCCAGAATGTTCTCAATGCCCGCCGCACGCATCTGCGCCAGTTCAAACAGGACTTTTTCCTTAGTAAGATTTATGCAGGCAAGGTGAGCCACAGGCTCGATACCGTATTTTTCCTTTATCATCTCGCATATCCCGATGGTGGCGTTGCTCCCGCTTCCGCCCGCACCGTAGGTCACGCTGATGAAATCGGGCTTCAGCGGCGCAAGCCCGTCAATGGTCGAGTATATGCTGTCTATCGGCGTGTCGCTCTTCGGCGGGAACACCTCAAAGGATAATGTGGTTTTCTGCTTGAAAATATCGCAGGTTTTCATATATATTCTTCCTCTCGTTTCAATGCTTTATATTGCTAAATACCCCGCAAGTCGATATGAATTATACCACATTTTTTCTATATAGTCAAGTACTAAAATGTTATAATAATGTATAGTTTTAAACTATATCTGCGACACCTCAGACCTCCCGCTTGCGTACCATTAAAAAAGCAGAACGTGGTTATCCCGCTGACACACCACCAAAACGCTTTCCCCCGCCTGCGGCGGGGGAAAGATAACATCAACTCAGTTTTTCCTCATTGATAAAGGTATTTTGCAGTGGTGTGCTAAAGGGATAGTCATAAAATGAAAAACCCCCCCTTGAAAGTCAGCGGGATTTCTGTTATAATTAACAGGATACCATAACATCACTCAGCCGAAGAGAACCTTTCAGCGCGGCGTGATGACATAAAATGACCGAAAAAGGTGTTAGCATGAGAGAATTTACCATAAACAAAAACGATGCAGACCAGCGCATGGACAAGTTCCTGACTAAAGCAGTGCCCGCACTGCCGAAAAATCTGCTGTATAAGTATATCAGACTAAAGCGCATAAAGCTCAACGGCAAGCGCTGTGAGATAAGCACCCGCCTTAAAGAGGGCGACATCGTTCAGCTTTATATAAATGATGAATTTTTCCCCGAAAAGCGCGATGAGGCGCACCGTTTCCTCAATGCGCCGAAAGAGATCGGGGTGGTCTATGAGGACGATGATGTTATCCTCTGCGACAAACCCTGTGGTCTTGTGGTGCATGAGGACGAGAGCGGCGAAAGCGATACCCTCATAGACAGGATACTGCACTATCTTTACGATAAGGGCGAGTACGACCCCGACAGCGAGCTGAGTTTCACGCCCGCACTGTGCAACCGCATCGACCGCAACACAGCAGGCATAGTGATATGCGCCAAAAATGCCGAGAGCCTTCGTATACTCAACCAAAAAGTCAAAGACCGCGAACTTGAAAAGAAGTATCTTTGCGTGACCGTTGGCGTGCCGAAAGCCAAGTCTGCCGAACTGAAAGCCTACCACCGCCGCAACGAGCAGACAAAGACCGTCAAGGTGGCAGACAAGCCCTTTGACGGCTGTAAGACGATGATAACGCGCTATAAAGTCCTCGCAGAAAACAAGCAGTCGGGGCTGGCACTGCTGGAAGTTGACCTCGTTACAGGCAGGACCCACCAGATAAGGGCGCACCTCGCGCACATCGGCTGTCCTCTGCTGGGTGACGGCAAGTACGGCATCAACCGCATAAACCGCGAATTCGGCGTAAAGACGCAGGCACTCTGCGCCTATAAGCTGACTTTCAGGTTCACCACCGACAGCGGCTGTCTTGAACATCTCAACGGTAAGAGTTTTGAGGTGAAAAAGGTGTGGTTCAGGGAGAAATTTTTCGAGTTGTAGGATAGAAAAAGTGGGCTTGCGGAAAGTTTGCAGGCTCACTTTTTTGCACCGCTAAGAAAAAGGTATAACAAGGTACATATCGAGAGGTTTTCTTTCCCGCGCCGTATCAAGCGTTCTGCCGAATGTACGAACATATTTCCCAATGAATTGACATATCACGCGCAAAATGTTATAATATAGAAAACTTATCTGTCAAAGGCGGCGTGTTCAATGGAAAAGGTCAGGAAGCATATAATATTTCACGGCACTGTGCAGGGCGTGGGATTTCGGTATACGGCTTATTACGCGGCGCAAAGCGTCGGGGTGACGGGCTGGGTCAGAAATCTGTACGACGGCACTGTTGAAGCTGAGGCAGAAGGCACGCAGGCAGACATCGACATGATGATAGCCGCCATAAAGCGCGGCAGATTTATAGAAATAGACAGCATGGACATCAGCGAGATACCGCTGAAAGGCGATGCTGTATTCAATATTAGATGAAAGGGAGAAAATTCGGCATGAAGAAAATTAACATCAATAAACTTAACAGCAAGGTGGCTGAACAGGGTCTGTTCATTGAGGAAAGCAACGCGAAGTATGAGAAGAAACTCCGCCGCGCCGCCGAAAGGATAGCTGATGAACACCGTGAAAGACCCATCATACTGCTGGCAGGTCCGTCAGGTTCGGGCAAGACCACATCTGCGCTGAAAATAGACGATATGCTGGACGGCATGGGTATACACACACACACTATCTCTATGGACGACTACTTTCTGCCGAAGGGCTTTTTTGAGCATATCGTCAATGAGGACGGCACACCCGATTATGAGTCGCCCATGCGCATAGACATAAACAAGCTGAACGAGCATATGGAAAAGATCTCCCGCTGTGAGGAAGTTATGATACCGAAATTCAACTTTGCCGAGCAGTCAAGTTCTGACGGTTTTCTGTTCAAGCGCGGCAAGGACGACATAATCGTGTTTGAGGGCATACATGCGCTCAACCCGCTTGTTACGGGCGGTGCGGGCGAATTTGCAAGGTGCATGTACGTCAGCGTGAGAACACGTATCGAACTGAATGACGGCACACTGGTACACCCCTCCATGATAAGGCTGATGCGCCGACTGATACGCGATGAACGTTCACGCGGAAGAGGACCTGAGGAAACTTTCGATATGTTCAGGAACGTTTCGCGCGGTGAAGAGCAGTACATACTGCCGTTCAAGTACCGCGCTGAGGAAGAGAAGGAGTTCTCGCTGGATACCTATATCGCCTATGAGCCTGCCGCTTACAAGGGGCTTCTGCTGGATAAGATGAGGGCGGTCAGCAAGACTTACAAGGATTTTGACAAGTATGAGAGCATACTGCGTCTGCTGGAAGAGGTAGACCCCATCGACACCGACCTGATAGGTGAAGATTCGCTGGTGCGCGAATTTCTGGGCGGAAGCAGGTATACCGACTGAGGCGATGACCGATGATAACTAAACTGCTTTCAAGAGAAGAATGTGCAAATTGCAGGTACTGCTGCTGTTTTGACAGCTATGATCTCTGGGAAACGCCTATTATCACGCAGGAATGTCGTGAGCGGATAGTTGAGGAGTTCAAGCCCGACCAGAAGTTTTTTGACCTTGATGACCACTGCTTGATGAAAATGGATAAAGAGCCTGACCAAGACCTCTATTACTGCCCCATGCTGGACCATGAGCGGGGCTGTATAATGGGTACAGAAAAGCCGTTCGACTGCCGAATATGGCCTTTTCGCATAATGGACCTGTACGGCACGCGGGTGATAGTGCTTTCGCTTGTATGTCCTACGGTGCAGAAAAGACCGCTGTGCGATATACAGGCGGTGGCGAAAGAACTTGCGCCGCAGATATTCGCGTATGCTGATGAACACCCTTACGCCGTGAAAAAGTATATACACGGCTTCCCCATAATGCTTGCGGAGGAGAGATGATATGAACGAGATAGATGTAGCCTGCCCCATCTGCGGGGATATAAACCGTGTTGACAGCGGACTTGCTTCGGCTTACTGCCAGAGCTGCGGTGCGGCGTTTGCTGTGCCTGTGATGCGTCCCGAGCGTGAGATGCCCAAGAATGATCTTCCGCCTTTTACCATACGTTCGGGGGTGCTTGAAAGGTACAACGGCAGTGAACCTGTGGTGACTGTTCCCGATGGCGTGATGGCGATAGGCGGTCAGGCTTTTAAGGACTGCGACAATGTTCACCGTGTTGTTCTGCCTGAGGGCATAACCGAGATACAGGGTTCGGGTGACGGCATGTGGGGCGCATTTTTCGGCTGTTCGGCACTGGAGAGCATCGCACTGCCCAAGTCGCTGAGGAGGATAGGCTCGAACGCTTTCAATGGCTGTAAAAAACTGACAAATGTGAAGATACCCGACGATGTTAACCTGATAGGTGCGGGGGCATTCAGCGGGTGCGCGGAACTGGGTCTGGTGAAATTGCCTAAGGCTTTGCGTGAGCTTTCAAACGATATTTTCAAGGGCTGTGTATCGCTGACGGAGATACGTCTGAACGGCATAAAGACCATAGGCGACCATGCGTTTGAGAACTGTCATGCTTTGCGTGCGCTGACTATACCTCCCGGGGTCAAGACCATCGGGGCGTATGCTTTTGCGGGCTGTTTCGGTCTGAGCGAACTTCTTCTGCCCGGTACGGTCATATCGCTGGGGGCATCTGCTTTTGCTGACTGCCGAAATCTTGCGGTGATAACTGTGCCTGCCTCCATAGAAACGTTTGAGAACGACGGTGCGGGTGTGAGGACGTTTGCGGGGTGCAGTCAGCTGAGGAAGATAAATCTGGGCAAGCTGCCTGTGAATTTTATGGACGTTTTCGCGACTACTCCGTGGCTGGAAGAATATCTGATGAAAAAGGGTCTTTGCCGACACTGCGGCGGGCATTTCAAGGGGGTATTCAAGAAAAGCTGTGAGGTCTGCGGGCTGATGAAGGACTACTGATCTAGCTGTGCGGAAGTGTGGCTGTTTGCGGCGGGCGGTCGGCTGTTGCCTGTGAATTTACGGACGTTTTTGCGACTACTCCGTGGCTGGAAGAATACCTGATGAAAAAGGGACTTTGCCGACACTGCGGCGGGCATTTCAAGGGGGTATTCAAGAAAAGCTGTGAGGTCTGCGGGCTGATGAAGGACTACTGATACGGCTTGCGGAAGTGTGGCTGTTTGCGGCGGTCGGTCGGCTGTTGCCTGTGAATTTACGGACGATTTCGCGACTGCTCCGTGACCGGAAGAATATCTGATGAAAAAGGGGCTTTGCCGACACTGCGGCGGTCGGTCGGCTGTTGCCTGTGAATTTTATGGACGTTTTCGCGACTACTCCGTGGCTGGAAGAATACCTGATGAAAAAGGGGCTTTGCCGACACTGCGGCGGACGGTCGGCTGTTGCCTGTGAATTTACGGACGATTTCGCGACTGCTCCGTGACTGGAAGAATACCTGATGAAAAAGGGGCTTTGCCGACACTGCGGCGGGCATTTCAAGGGGGTATTCAAGAAAAGCTGTGAGGTCTGCGGGCTGATGAAGGACTACTGATCTGGCTTTGCGGAAGTGTGGCTGTTTTACGGCTGAAAAAATGGCGGTTTTTGCCGAATGCGGGGGCGTTTGATGGATATACGTGCTGAACTTTTGGGGCTTGCTGATGAAAAGTACCGCGATTTTCAGGCTGGGCTGATACCAGACCTTGAAAAGGAGAGATTTCTGGGGGTGAGGACTCCCGAGATACGGAAACTGGCGAAGCGTCTTATAAAAGAGGGGACGGCGGCGGGGTTTATGGCTGTTCTGCCGCACGAGCTGTTTGACGAAAATCAGCTTCATGCGCTGGTGATAAGTCAGCTAAAGGGGTTTGACGATGCTTTGGCTGAAACGGAGAGATTTCTGCCGTATGTGAACAACTGGGCGACCTGCGATCAGCTGAGACCTGCGGCTTTCAAGGGCAGGCAGGCGGAAATTCTGCCGAAGATAGAAAAATGGCTTGACAGCGGGGAGTGTTACAAGGTGCGTTTCGGGCTGGAGATGCTGATGCTTCATTTTCTGGGGGACTGCTTTGAGGGCAGGTATCTTGAAATGGCGGCGGCGGTGAAGTCGGGGGAGTACTATGTGAGAATGATGCAGGCGTGGTTCTTTGCGGAGGCGCTGGCGGTGAGGTACGAAGAAGCTGTCGGGTACATAGAGGGCTGTCGGCTTGAAAGCTGGGTACACAACAAGGCGATACAGAAAGCGCGGGAGAGTCGGAAAATATCCGATGAGCGCAAGGCATATCTGGGCACGCTGAAGGTCTGAGATGTCATAGCGGTGAAAATGGTCGGCGCTGTATGAGACAGGATCTCGGCGGGCATCAATGATATTCGGCGGGGGAAAGATATGGGGCGCTCAATTATCCTTTTGTTTACCGCATTTTTTAGTTGGTGTGCTAAAGGGATAGTCATAATAGTGAATAATTTTCGCTGTGCAAGTGTGCGAAATTTCTGCAAACACCACATTGACAATGACGGCAGAATGTGGTAAAATAATAACGTTGAATAAAATAGACCGAGGCAAGGACGCTGTAATTTCATAATTACGGCGTCTTTGTCTTTTTTTGCGGAGGTGAGGGGAATGAATGCCCCGATAAATGTTCTCATAGCCGAAAGTGACCCTAAAAAGCTGAAAAAGTACGCTTCTTTATCGCTGTGGAAAGAACTGGGTTTCAATGTGACAAAGACTGTTTCAAATACGCGCGATGCTGTAAGTGCTGCCGCGTCGGGGGAGTGCGGGCTGATAGTGACTGTAAGCAGACTGCCTGCTGTCGATGTTGAGACGATACTGAAACATCGCGGTGATGCGGCGGCGATAGTCATAGTGCCGCGAAAAGAGGGCGAAAGTGTCGGCAGATATTTTGCAATGGGCGCATGTGATGTGATAGCAGAACCGCCGTCACGCACAAGGCTCAGGCGTGCCCTTATGAAAGCGCACAGGCTTGTCAGCCGAGGAGGGTCAAGTGAAGAATACTGTCGTGCCGCCGAAAAAGCGCTGGGTGCGCTGAATGTGAACAGTGAGGGCTTTGCGCTGAAACTGCGCGAATTTATCGCAAAAAGCGAGGGGGAAGCGGCGACTACGGGTTCTGCGGCTGAGTTTTTCAGCTTCAACCGCGATTATTTCGGCAAACTTTTCAAGCAGGAAACGGGCATGACTTTCAACTGTTTCTACAACAATTTTCGTGTTGAGTATGCGAAAGAACTGCTTGCGGCGGGCGGACTGCGCGTATGTGAGATAAGCGAGGTACTGGGGTTTTCATCGGTGGATCATTTTACTGCGCTTTTCCGCCGTCACACGGGTGTTACACCCTCAAAGTACCGCACAGATGCTGTTAAATAAAGACTCCCAATTTTGATGTGTATTGCTGATGATACAGAATGGGAAACAATACACAACCAAATTGGGATAATAAAGATAAGCAAAACCAAAGCGGGACTGCCCACCAAAGCAGTCCCGCCCTTTTTGTCAGATAATGAATTTTTTCGCCTTGTTTACTATGCTTCTGTCGTTTTCGTAAGCAAGCACCTGACCGCATCGGTCTATCTCGACCCAGCGTATCTCCGCTATCTCGTCCTCCTGCGGGCGGTAGTCGGTGTTCTTCGCCTTGCCTATGAAGTAGACAACTATCTTCTGGGTATCTTTGCGCGGCGAGTATGAAACTATCTCGCGGAAAGTGGTGTCAAGGTTGACCTCAATGCCCGTTTCTTCAAATATCTCGCGCTTGGCTGTTTCTTCCTCGGTCTCGTCGCCCTCGACGTGCCCTTTCGGAAAAGACCAGTGCCCGCTGTTGATGTGTTTTATCAGCAGTATTTCCGTATTGCCGTGATACTTGCGGTAAACAATAGCGCCGCAGGATTTTTCATGCAGCATCGTTATAAGCATCCTTCCTATTAGTAAGATATATCAAGTTTATTATAGCACATCTATGCTGATTTGTCCAGTACTTTTTATTTCATAAAGTGGTCATCCCGCTGACACACCAATATCTGACAGCCGTAATTCGGCGTTCTTGGCAAGGGGCGACCACCCCCAAAACCCTCTGCCCTTACGCAGGGGAGGGGCTATGCGGCACGCCGATTTACCGCATCTGCCCTGTTTGCTTGCAAAAATGTGATGTGTCAGGGGGATAACCATATCGAAATGTGGCTATCCCGCTGACACACCACAAAAACAGCGGCTATACTCTTGGCGTATATTATTCCCCCGCCGCAGGCGTGGGAATAATACGGGGCGCTCAATTATCCTTTTGTTTACCGCATTTTTAGTTGGTGTGCTAAAGGGATAGTCATATTTCATAATTCGCATCTCACGATCTTGCCGTGGACTGCTGACGGCACGAAATGGCTGTTTTTGGCAGTGCTTTCACCGTCCTTTTGGGGGCGGTGAGGTTCGTCTAAAAAAGGCGATCGGGTGCGTGCTGCATCAATCGGCAATTCATATCGGGAGGGGAAAAAAACAGAATCCCAATTGGGTTGTGTATTTTTCCCCAGCAGAAGGCGGGGGAAAGATAACATTAACTCAGTTTTTCCTCATTGATAAAGGTTTTTGCAGTGGTGTGCTAAAGGGATAGTCATATTTCATAATTCGCATCTCACGATCTTGCCGTGGACTGCTGACGGCAAGAAATGGCTGTTTTGGGCAGTGCTTTCACTGTCCTTTTGGGGGGCGGTGAGGTTCGTTTAAAAAAGGCGATCGGGTGCGTGTTGCATCAATCAGCAATTCATATCGGGAGGGGGGAAAATACGAAAGAACAGCCATTTTGTATCATCAGCAATACACATCAAAATCGGGAAAAAACAGATATGAATTATGAACAGGAGTTAACATTCTCCTGCTTGACAGAAACGTGGTTTTAGTATATAATAGATAATGTATGATTATGTAAAAACAGGGGCATTCCGCCCTGCATCAAAACAAGGAAGGAAATGATTTACATGGGACTTACACTGACTGAAAAGATCCTTAAAGCGCATCTTGTTGACGGCGAGTTCGTCAAGGGACAGGAGATCGGTATACGCATCGACCAGACCCTTACTCAGGACGCTACGGGCACTATGGCTTATCTCGAATATGAGGCTATGGGCGTGCCCAGAGTAAAGACTGAGAAGAGTGTGGCTTACATCGACCACAACACCCTCCAGTCGGGCTTTGAGAACGCTGATGACCACAGGTTCATCGGTTCGGTCTGCAAAAAGCACGGCATTTATTTCTCGCGTCCCGGCAACGGTATCTGCCATCAGGTACATCTGGAGCGCTTCGGCATTCCCGGCAAGACTCTGATAGGTTCTGACAGCCACACCCCAACAGGCGGCGGCATCGGCATGATAGCTATCGGCGCGGGCGGACTTGATGTTGCAGTCGCTATGGGCGGCGGTGCTTACTACATAACCTACCCCAACATCGTAAAGGTGAACCTGACAGGCAAGCTGTCACCGTGGGTATCCGCAAAGGACGTTATACTGGAAGTGCTGAGAAGAATGTCCGTAAAGGGCGGTGTCGGCAAGGTAATAGAGTACTGCGGCGAGGGCGTAAAGACACTGTCTGTACCTGAGAGAGCGACCATCACGAACATGGGTGCTGAGCTGGGTGCTACCACATCTATATTCCCCTCTGATGAGATAACACTTTCCTTCCTGAAAGCACAGGAAAGGGCAGAGGTATGGACTGAGCTGAAAGCTGATGATGACGCTGTTTACGATGAGGTCATCGACATTGATCTGGGTGCGCTTGTACCGATGGCTGCATGTCCGCACAGCCCTGACAATATCAAGACTGTTGAAGAACTGAGCGGCATGAAGATAGATCAGGTCTGCATCGGTTCATGCACGAACTCTTCTTATGTTGACATGATGAAAGTCGCTCACATACTCAAGGGCAAGACTGTTCATCCTGATGTTTCGCTGGCTATCGCGCCCGGTTCAAAGCAGGTGCTGAACATGATCGCTGAGAATGGCGCTCTGGCTGACATGATCGCGGCAGGCGCAAGGATACTGGAGAGCGCATGCGGTCCCTGCATCGGTATGGGTCAGGCTCCTAACTCAAAGGGTATCTCTCTGAGAACTTTCAACAGAAACTTCCTCGGCAGATCGGGAACTAAGGACGGTCAGATCTATCTGGTATCGCCCGAACTGGCTGCTGCATCGGCAATTGCAGGCGTGCTGACCGACCCGAGAACTCTGGGTGAGATGCCTGAGATAAAAGTACCAGAGCATTTCAAGATAAACGACAACATGGTAGTACCTCCCGTTGCTGAGGCTGACATGGACAGCGTTGAGGTTCTGAGAGGACCGAACATCAAGCCTTATCCCGAGACTGCTCCGCTGGTGGAGAACATCAGCTGTCAGGTATCGCTGAAGGTAGGCGACAACATCACTACCGACCACATCATGCCCGCAGGCGCTAAGATACTGCCTCTGAGATCGAATATCCCTGCTATCTCACAGCACTGCTTCACTGTATGCGATGAAGATTTCCCGAGAAGAGCAAAGAACATGGAGAAGTCCATAATCGTCGGCGGTTCAAACTACGGTCAGGGTTCTTCGAGAGAACATGCGGCGCTCGCACCTCTGTATCTGGGCATAAAGGCAGTTCTGGTGAAGAGTTTTGCGCGTATCCACAGGGCTAACCTGATAAACGCAGGCATTCTCCCGCTGACATTCGTTAACGAAGCTGACTACGAAAAGATAGGTCAGGGTGACGAGATCGAGATAGCGAATGTACGCGCTGACATTGAGGCAGGCAAGACTCAGCTGACTGTTGTAAACAAGTCAACAGGTGCGGAGATACCTGTTCTCTGTGAGCTGACAGGCAGAACTAAGGATATTATCCTTGCAGGCGGTCTGCTGGACTACACACGCGAACAGCTCTCTGCTAATTCATAATTCATAATTCATAATTCATAATTGTTGGCATGGTCGATGGTTTTGTGTATTTGCGGTGGGGGAGTATTCTTGCTTGCGGAGTAGACGATCATTGGCTTTGCCGATGGTATTGTGCGATCATGGCGGGCGGTCTGCTAATTCATAATTCATAATTCATAATTCATAATTGTTGGCATGGTCGATGGTTTTGTGTATTTGCGGCGGGGGAGTATTCTTGCTTGCGGAGTACACGATTATTGGCTTTGCCGATGGTATTGTGCGATCATGGCGGGCGTTCTGCTAATTCATAATTCATAATTCATAATTGTTGGCATGGTCGATGGTTTTGTGTATTTGCGGCGGGGGGAGTATCCTTGCTTGCGGAGTAGACGATCATTGGCTTTGCCGATGGTATTGTGCGATCATGGCGGGCGGGGTGTTTCCTCGTCCTGCTGTGATGCTTATATCGCGTTTTGTGGCGGGCGTTCGACCGTTTGAGCGCCTGTCAGAGTGCGTGAAGAGAAAGATAAAAAATATCCCGATTTGGTTGTGTATTGTTCCCCCGCCGAAGGAGGGGGAAAGATATGGGGTACTCAATTATCCTTTTGTTCACCGCATTTTAGTTGGTGTGCTGAAGGGATAGTCATAAAAATATATATCCCGTGCAGGGCGTGTACTGTGTTTTGTATCATCAGCTATACGTAATGAGGGCGGGAGAAAAATAAGGAGAAACAAAAATGAGCATGAGATCAAGAAACCCCGTGACTATCATCGGGGCGCTGGTGCTGTGCGGCGTGATATTCGTGGTGCTGAAATTATTATTTCCCGGCAGGAGCAGTACCTGGTACATGAACAGGATAAAGCTGATAGCGGGGATAGTACTGTTTTTCGCGGCGCTGATACTGCTGTTCACGAGGATGCTGTGACATGGACGATGATGAGCGCAGAAAGGAACTCGCAGAGGCGCTGAAGATAGTTGCTGTCGTTGCTGCTGTCGGGGCGGGGCTTTTGCTTATGACTGTGGTGATACCGTGGCTGAAACGCTTGTTTGCGGGAAGTCTTGCGGCGGCTGTATTTATTTCGGCATTGGGTGTCGGCGCTTATTTTATCAGCGACTATCTGGTTAAAAAAGAAGTAATAAGCGGACTGCACCGACTGACTGCGGCAAAGCTGATACTGCTTGCTATGGTGCTTATCGGTGCATGGTTCGGTCAGGAGGTCCCGAATGGCTGATGACAAGAGAATAAACCGCCGTCAGAGCATGGACGCTCTTTTTGGCGCAGATGCGGGCGAACTCAGCGAGGAATTTTTTGAGGAAAAGCTCAAAGAGATGGGCGATGCACCGAAAGTCACGAAGGGCATGGCGCTGAAACACCGCAGACTGGATGAAGATACTGTTTCGATGGCGGAGAGTGCCGAAAAAGGCAGAGTGGTGCGCGATGATAAGATGTCGGCACTGTTCGGGGCTGATGATATAGTGCCTGATGAAGCTGAGTTTGAAGAGAAGCTGAAAAAACTCGAAGAAAAGCAGGAGACAGCTCCCGAAAAAGAGCTGAGCGAGTATGAGCGGTGGCTGGAAGAGGGTCTGAAAAACGACAAGGGCTACGGCGCGAAAGTCGCATATACGGGTGAAGTGGAAGAAGGACCTGACAGCTATGCGGGTTCGACACACGAGAGCTATGACAAGTGGCAGGCTGAGACACAGGAGCTTATCCGCAACCTCAAAAGGCGCGATGCGAGGGTGAAAGCGCGTGATGACAATATCCATGATGCGCTGTATCTCACATCGGTGATGAAAGGCGGCGCGGGCATGGAGCATACGGGTGACGGCGCACGCTTTTTGGATATTATAGCAGCGCTGGCATGGTATTTGCTGTTTGCTTTTGCGTTCGTGGGGCTTTTCAAAGTTGCGGGCGGCGAGGACATGGACCTCTGGGCAGGCGGAGGAATAGGCGGCGTTGTGGGCGCTATCGTGCGCTACAACGGCAGGCAGGATTATCCTCTGTGGCAGGCTTTGCAGAAAGGCGCGGTGGAAGTCGCGCTGTGCATAGCATTCATGCTTTGCTGGATATTGAACTGTTTTGCGAGTATGAATTTCATGGTTGTCATGTTCATAGGCGGCATATTCGCAGGTTTTGGCTTGTATCTGCGGGAAAGGCTGTTTGAGGCGCGTCCCGCTAAGGAGGCGCTGTACAGGTGTCTGCCGATATTTATCGTGACACCTGTGCTGATATTGCTGGTGGCTTTGGTCGTGGTGATATTTCAGGATGCGGGGCTGTGACGGCGTTCGTGCGGCGGGGAATGATGCGGGACAGCGTATTCTGATGGGAAAGCGCTGTGCAGATGTTTGGCGCAGATCTCACTTGCTGTGACGGCGGGACGGTCGCACGGCGTATTACATATAAATGAGAGTTTTTCGGTGTATGCCGATGAACATAGAAACAAATTACCGCAGGAATGGTTTATCGTTCCTGATAATAAGAAGGAGGAAACCCCAATGGCAAAGATCCAAATGAAAACACCATTAGTCGAGATGGACGGCGACGAGATGACCAGGATAATCTGGCAGGAGATAAAGGACATACTGATAACACCTTATGTCGATCTCAAAACAGATTATTATGATCTCGGTCTGGTACACAGAAACGAGACAAACGATCAGGTAACTGTTGATTCTGCCAACGCTACAAAGAAGTACGGCGTTGCTGTAAAGTGCGCTACCATCACACCAAATGCGGCGAGAATGTCCGAATATAACCTCAAAGAGATGTGGAAGTCGCCAAACGGCACTATTCGTGCTATGCTGGACGGCACTGTATTCAGGACACCTATACTGGTAAAGGGCATCACCCCATATATCCCCACATGGACAAAGCCTATCACCATCGCGCGTCACGCATACGGCGATGTTTACAAGAACGTTGAGATGAAGTGCCCCGCAGGTGCAAAGGCTGAACTGGTATGCACCGACAAGGACGGCAACGAGAGCCGCGAAACTATCTACAATTTCGAGTGCGACGGCGTTATACAGGGCATGCACAACAAGTCCACCTCTATTGCATCTTTCGCAAGGAGCGTTTTCAACTTTGCCCTTGACACCAAGCAGGACGTTTGGTTCGCTACAAAGGACACCATCTCCAAGAAGTACGACCACACTTTCAAGGATATATTCTCGGAGATATTCGAGAACGAGTACAAGGCTAAGTTTGAGGCAGCAGGCATAGAGTATTTCTACACACTGATAGATGATGCCGTTGCAAGAGTTATCCGTTCCAACGGCGGCTACATCTGGGCTTGCAAGAACTATGACGGCGATGTTATGTCCGATATGGTGGCTACTGCTTACGGTTCGCTGGCTATGATGACTTCTGTACTGGTATCGCCCGACGGTGTTTACGAGTATGAAGCCGCACACGGCACAGTTCAGCGCCACTATTACAAGCATCTGAAGGGCGAGGAAACTTCCACCAACTCTGTTGCAACACTGTTCGCATGGACAGGCGCATTCCGCAAGAGAGGTGAACTGGACGAACTGCCCGAGCTGGTGAACTTCGCTGACTGCCTTGAAAAGGCTACCATACAGACCATCGAGGACGGCATAATGACAGGCGACCTTTATCTGCTCTCCAAGCTGGAGAACAAGCAGAAAGTCAACACTGAGGACTTCCTCAAAGCTGTTGACGAAAGGCTGAAAAAGCTCCTGAACGCATAATATCCGCATAAAAGTTCAGCCCCTGAGCCTTTAAAAGCGCTCAGGGGCATTTTTTATTATATGACTATCACTTTAGCACACCAACTAAAAATGCGGTGAACAAAAAGAAATACGCCAAGAACCTTAAGTTCTGTATAGCCGCTGTTTATTGTGGTGTGTCAGAAAGATAACTTAGGTTCGAGGGGTTCAAGCCCTTTTGTATCGACCAGCTTAAAAGCTTCGCCCGGGTTGAGAAAGAACACAGCGTAATCATCAACAATTTCCGGAGGAATTATAGCGTACCGTGTGGTAGATTCTGCCCAAGCAAGCCCCACATCTTCGATGTCATGGTCTTTCAGCTTTTCAAGAGGATAATAAACACATACGATGACCTCCCACTTATATTCTTCATTAACGATATAGCCGTCGGTGATGGGTGAACTGAGATACTCGCTCAGCTTATTATGATCATAATAGGAATTAATAGTATCACGATCCCCGATAATTACCTTATCGTATGTATAAGTATCCGACTCCGAATTCCCGTCGGGAAATGCCATGAACAACATATCGTCCTTGGTCTTTACTCCGAAATCACGGTGAACATTCTTTCCGTCGTGTATCGAGCGATAGTCGGTGATGTAAGGAGCATACTCCATGATTCCAATAATATTTCCGTTAAGCATTCCCGGTACTTCCCTTGCCGCTTCCAAATGTTCCATCGTATCAAACGAATAAAAGTCGGCATCTGCATCTATCTGCGCAAACATATCGAACAGTTCGCAGTCATCAAAAACAGTATCAACAGCTAAAGCATCCACAGATAAATTGCAGTCTTTCAGTACGCCTTTCAGATCACTGCCGTCAAAGTGTTCATCTTTAGCCAGATATACACCGCCGCGGTCAAGATAGCCCCACATATCATTATTATTATCCAGTTCGCTGTACTCAGATATGTTGGTATAAACAGGTTCGCCATGACAGCTTTCGGATAGCTGTTGTTTCAGAAGTTCCTCTACCTCGTCTGTATAATAGTTGTCATATCCATCGGGGGACTTTTCTTTCCATTTTACAATAACATTAAATTTGTGACCGTCACTTTCGAGAGTAACGGTGTTGTAAAGTTTAGTTATCCAGTAGTCGCCGTTTGATTCGTCTTTATATACATCATTTCTGAAAGATACGACTTTTGCATCTATTGCATACTTATCCCTGACATATTCAAGTGCATTCGCTTCTGCTATCTCATTCTGTGACTGCCACTGCTTGTTGAACTTATACTGCTTGTATGCTTTATACCCGTAGTACCCTGAAAGACCGATGACAGCAAGTATTATGAAAATAAGCAGTTTCTTCCGTGATCTGTTTGACGAAGTTTGTGTTTTGCTGTCAATTTCTGTAATATCTTTCATATCCAGATATCCCTTCTTTTTCCCAAAAAAATGTAAATATATAACTCCCAATTTTGATGTGTATTGCTGATGATACAAAATGGCTGTTCTTTCGTATTGTTCCCCCGTCTTCGGCGGGGGAACAATACACAACCAAATTGGGATATATATAACACGTTTATTATACAGCATGGTTAAAAGATTGTCAATATGGTTATCCGTTCAGTACATAAAAAAGCCGACTTACGGAAGATACACAGAATGCCGATATTTCAGCCGCAGGCTAATTTTTTCCAAAATCGCAGACTTCCTCAAAGCGCATGTGACCGCCGAATATATCCAGCGCACTGCCGATGGTGAAATCTACTTTGCCGCGCCCAAGTTCTTTGAGTTTGGCGAGGTCATCAAAGGACGCTATGCCGCCCGCGTATGTGGCAGGCATGCCGTCGATGCCGCCCAGCATGGCGGCGACTTCTTCTTCTATGCCGTGAGCTTTGCCCTCCACATCGACTGCGTGTATCAGGAATTCGTCACAGCTGTCGCGCAGGCGTTCTATGGTTTCAGGGCAGAGTTTTGTATCGGTGAACTTCTGCCAGCGGTCGGTGACGATATAGTAGCCGTCCCCGCGCCTGCGGCAGGAGAGGTCGAGAACAAGGCGTTCCTTGCCGACTGCGCGTTTCATAAGTGACAGGTTATGTTCATCTATCTCGCCGTTGCGGAAAACGAAGCTGGTCACTATGACATGGCTCGCGCCCTTATCGAGGAAATTTTTGGCATTCTCATTATTGATGCCGCCGCCTATCTGCAAGCCGCCCTCAAAAGCGGCGAGGGCTTTGTGCGCCTGTTCGACATCTGCGTTATAGTACTGACTTCCTGCGGGGTTGAGGATAATGATATGTCCCCCCGTAAGCCCGCGCTTTTTATAGAGTTCGCCGTAATAGCCGCCGTCCTGCTGTGAAACGAAGTTATCCTCAGCCATATCGCCCTTATCCGAAAGGCTTCCGCCGACTATCTGCTTGACCGAGCCGTTGTGTATATCTATACATGGTCTGAATTTCATACTGTACCTCGTATAATAGATTTTAGGGTAGTTTCAAGAGTACCCCAATGAACCTCTGCCACGCTCGGTTGAGTAAGGCAGCAGTGAAATCGTAATGAGCGTAGCGAATGGAGATTTCACTGCTGCG
>NZ_CACWPP010000069.1 GCF_902762735.1 uncultured Ruminococcus sp. | reverse complement strand
TATCTCCTTGTAATACCGCCCAAAAAGCTCGTCCGCCGCTTTTCGGCTGCCACGCTTGATACGCCATACAAGATGTTTGTCGCTTGACATCGGCACACCTCCTTTTGTGGCTTCTGATTATATATACGGAATAGAAGCTGAAATAGTTTTATCGTACAGGGAAATTTTTTCTGTTATAATAATTATACAATTTATTAGCATAAATTACAAGTCAGAAATGGTAAATACAACAAAAAAAGAAAAGCATCACAGGCAGACACCTTTATCGGGTATCTGCCTGTGATGCTCATAGCCTGCTTATTTGTCTTGATTGAGAGATACTTCTTTATGGAGCATCACCGAATGACGCGGGTGCTGAATACATCATATAACCCTCGCAGACGGGATCGAACCGACGACACCGCCGTGAGGCGGCGGCGTTATGCCACTTAACTATACGAGGGGCGGGCTGCAAAGCAGCTTCTCCCGCTTAGCAGACGGGTATTTTAATATAAACTACCAATAACATTATAACATCATACAGATAAAAAGTCAATCCCAATTTGGTTTCGTATCAGCCATTTTGTATCATCAGCAATACACATCAAAATTGGGAGAAAAGTCAAGACGGAAGAGGTGATCTTATGACAGGATACACAGAGTTCGACAAGCTGAAAGTTTACACCGCAGAACGCACGAAACTTAACTCGGCAGAGGTGGAGAGGGTCTTGCTGACCGAAAAGGAAGCACGCGAACTGGGCTGGCATTTCAGGCGCAAGTCAAAGGGGCGCATGAGGATAACAGGCTACACGGGCGGCGCGGGCGACCTGACGATACCCGCTGAGATAGGCGGATATACAGTCAACGAGATAGGCAAAGATGCTTTCAGGAACAGCGGGGTGCTTTGCGTTTATCTGCCCCAGACGGTGAAAAAGCTGGGCGCGGGGTGCTTCGCGGGCAGTGCGGTGAAAAAGGCAGTTTTCGCAGATGGTCCGAAAGAGATACCCGAAAGCACATTCAGCGAATGCAGACAGCTTTGCGAGGTGCATCTGCCGCAGACGCTTGAAACGATAAGGGAAGATGCGTTCAGCCGATGTACGGCGCTGACCTTTATAGATATACCGATGTGGTGTTTACACATAATGCACCACGCATTTTTCGGTTCGGGGCTGAGGGAGCTGAAAATGCCTGTCAGCAATGTTTTCGTGTACGGTTCGGCTTTTGATGAAACGCCGCTGCCTGACGAATATGACATCATATTGACACCTAAGGACTATTATGACAGGATAGGTGTACTGCATATGGGCAGTAAGCCGAAAAACATAAAATTTCCGAAAAAAAGACAGGTGTTTTTCTGCAAGAGGTCACTGCCGTACAGCGGAAGTTACGCCCTTGACCTCAGTGACAGCCCTTGTGTCCACATAGACAGTCAATGTTTTGTCAAAGAGGATCCGCTGTACTATTATTGTTGCATAACCTTGAAAATGCCGTGCAAGAACGGGCTTTACGATCTGCCTGACTATGTAAACACCAACCGCTACAACGACAGGCTGGTGAAACTGAAAAAAAACAGGAATGCTGTTATCGAACTAACGCTCAGCCCGTCTTATCTGGGGGA
The DNA here is from genome assembly GCF_902762735.1 of uncultured Ruminococcus sp. Lineage (GTDB taxonomy): Bacteria > Bacillota > Clostridia > Oscillospirales > Ruminococcaceae > Hominimerdicola. The sequence goes on along the minus strand of NZ_CACWPP010000069.1, from coordinate 15,379 downwards.
ACATGCCATAGACAGCCGCTATCTCCGCGAGATACGTTTCAATGAAGTGAAGGCTGTCAGGGACAAGCCGCTGGAGATATTCTCTGACCGCTGTACAGGACTGCACACTGTCAGCTGGGTGGAAAAAGGCATCAGATACACAAAGCACATACCGACAGGTCAGGACGGCTTATGGGGGGCATTCTATTCAAAAGAACTGCACAAAGCCTTTAAAGCGGACAGTGAGGGGCTGAAATTTGACAGGGGCGTGCTTGACAAGGCGTTCAGGAACATTCCCGACCGAAACGATGACCGCCTGCTTACGGTCCTTGACAGGGCGGCACTGGCTGTCGATGTGCTGAGAAGCACTCCCATGCCCGATGAGGGAAGTACTGAGATGTACACAAAGTTCCTTGACTGCAAAAGGGGCATCATACTGAAAAAGATGCACGATCTGCCTGATGTGTATGTAAACTTCCTGCGCGAATATTACGGCAAAAAATAACACAGATAACAGAGCGCCCTTGTCCGAAATTTCGGGCAAGGGCGCTTTCTGCCATTATGAATTGAGGTATTTGACTGCCGCTGTTGCCGCAACAGCGCCGTCTGCGGCGGCTGTCACAAGCTGGCGGACTTCCTTTACGCGGTTATCGCCTGCGACGAATATGCCCGCAGTTCTGGTCAGGCAGTTTTCGCCTGCGACTGCATAGCCCTTGTCGTCAAGGTCGATGACTGCGGAGAAGTTCTGGTTTTCGGGAACTCTGCCCACTGCCACGAACAGTGCGCTGACCTCAACGGTCTGCACAGTGCCGTCCTTGGACTTGACCTCGATGCTTTCCAGCTTTTTATCGGCATTCAGCTTGGTTATCTGAGTATTCAGCAGAAATTCCACATTATCGCGGGCTTTCAGCCTGTCGTAGTCAGCTTCTGCGCCGCTGAATTTATCAAGGCGGTGTATCAGGTAGACTTTCTCGGCGATGTCCGCGAGGTAGAGGGCATCTTCGAGAGCGGTGCGCGTGCCGCCTGCCACAGCTACCACCTTTTTGCGGAAAAATGCGCCGTCACATGTAGCGCAGTAGCTTACGCCTCTGCCGACCAGTTCATCTTCACGGTCAACGCCCAGCTTGCGCTTATCCGAACCTGTTGCGATTATTACAGCACCTGCTTCATAGCTTGCTGAGGGGGTATTGACCAGTTTGTGATCGCCCTTATCCTCAATGCCGACTACCTTTTCAAACTTGAACTCAGCGCCCAGTTCCTTAGCCTGTTCGTAGAGTTTTGTTGCGAACTCAAATCCCGATATATGGGGTTCAACGGGGTAATTCTCTATCTTATGGGCATTGATTATCTGACCGCCATAGCTTGCGGCTTCCAGCAGCAGGACGGTCTTATTGGCGCGTCTGCCGTAGATGGCGGCAGTCATGCCCGCAGGACCTGCGCCCACTATGACAATATCGTACTTCATGCTATCACCTCAGCATTTCCAGAACTGCGTCCTTGCCGCGAAAACCGATGCTTCTTCTTACTTCTTTGCCGTCCCTGACTACCACAAGGCAGGGTATGGAGGAAACGCCGTAGTCCTCAGCGAGAATATCTTCATCATCGACATTTATGCTGACTATCTTGACATCATCGCGTGAGCCTGCTATTTCTTCCAGCACAGGTGCGAGCATTTTGCAGGGACCGCACCAGTCTGCATTGAAGTCCACCAGAACGGGCTTATGGGACTTTATTACTTCGTTCTCAAAATTCTCTCTTGTTACCTTTACAACTGCCATGATATATCTCTCCTTTTAATATAGTATGCGTTCGGTCATCGCCCTGCCGTATGGCGGGAAAACGCGGCACGAAATGTTACTTGTTGGAATTTTCGACATTAGTGAGTATCTTCATTATGAGCTGACCCAGCTGAGCGCCCTCTTCGGGGGTCAGACCTATACAGCACTTCATCTGCTCGGGGACTTTGAGCGCCTTATCTTTGAGGGCATCGCCTGTTTCGGTGAGGGCGATGTTCAGGCTGCGCTCGTCAGTCTCACTGCGGGTGCGGGTGATATAGCCTTTACTTTCCAGCTTTTTGAGCAGTGGTGTGAGTGTACTGGGGTCAAGCAGGAGTGCTTCGCCCATTTCCTTGACGGTACATTTCTGCTGTTCCCACAGATACATCATAACGACGTACTGGGTATAGGTGAGGTCAAGCTCATCAAGAAAGGGTGCATATCTTCTCGTGACCTCTTTAGCGCAGAGGTAAAGCGGGAAGCACAGCTGATTTCTCAGTCTTATGGGTTCATACTTATCGCTCATAATATCTTTTTAATATCCTCCTCGATGTCTTTTGGGGCGCAGGTGGGGGAATATCTGCCTACCACGCTGCCCTCGCGGTCTACCAGGAACTTAGTGAAGTTCCACTTTATATCATTTTCAGCCTTACAGGACTTGCTGAGTTTTTCGACGCTCTTCATTATCGCCTTATTCTTTATACCATCTACCCTTTCGGCGGGGCTGTTGGCTTTGAGGTAAGTATAAACAGGGCATTCGTTTTCGCCGTTTACCTCTATCTTAGCCAGCTGGTCGAACTGTGTCTTATACTTAGCGGTGCAGAACTGGTGTATCTCAGCATCATCGCCGGGTGCCTGGTTGCCGAACTGGTTACAGGGGAAATCCAGCACCTCAAGACCCTTATCGTGGTAAGCCTCATAGAGCTTTTCAAGACCTTCATACTGAGGTGTGAAGCCGCAGCCTGTTGCGGTATTGACTATCAGCATTACCTTGCCTTTCATTTCAGCCATATCCAGCTGACCTTCTCTTCTCTTATTTACCTTATGATCGTATATTGACATATGGATTCCTCCTTTTGCCGCGTTCGCGGTAGTTCGAAGTTAGTTTGTATCCGATTTGTTTTTATGCAAATCGTTTGTGTACAAACTAAATATAGCACACTTACTCCTGCTTGTCAATGGGTTTCACAAATTGTTTACAATTATCCTTATGGTCTGCCCGCAGATGTAGTATTCTCAAATTTTTTGGGGAATATTCGTGGAGCATGCAAGTGATGGTTTTATCTTTTTGCGTGAGGGACGAACGGCGGGAGCAAGCCCCGCCCTGCATTTAGGCGTTTTCCGCGAGAGGGGTGCGGTGCAGACGATGGGTAGGGTGGGGGGCTTGCCCCCACCTTATAAGTCATCAGTATACTTGGCGTTTTTTGTTGGTTGTGGGCGAGGGTTTGATGGTTTTATCTTTTTGTGTGTGGGACGAACGGCGGGGACAAGCCCCGCCCTGCATTTAGGCGTTTACTGTGAGAAAGTGCGGTGCAGAAAATTGGTAGGGTGGGGGCTTGCTCCCACCTTATAAGGCATCAGTATACTTGGCGTTTTTTGTTGGTTGTGGGCGAGGGTTTGGTGGTTTTATCTTTTGTGTGCGGGACGAACTGCGGGGACAAGCCCCCGCCCTGCATTTAGGCGTTTTCCGCGAGGGGCTGCTGACCGACCGCCGAAAACGCTACGCTGTTCGGCTGGTGGACGCGGGCAATTCGATGCACGCACACGGCTTTGTGCTGTTCGATTGTTTTGCGCACGCTCTTTTCTTTGCGAATTGCCCGCGTTTTAGCTTGTTGTGGTCTTTGGTTTTGACCTCTTACCGTCGGTGCTTTGTTCGCCCAACTAATTCTGTGTGTCGCGTTTGGACTGCTTCCCCAATGCGAGAGGCTCCGCCCCTCGCGCTCCCTGCCACCCTTTCGCGAAAGGGTGGACGGAAAGCTCGGTTCGCGCTTTGCTTTGCGTTTTTGCTATGCTTTGTTGGCGGCACGTCATTCCCCAATGCATGCCAATTGTGGACTGCTTCCGCGATTGAGGGCTCTGCCCCTCGCGCTCCCCGCAAGCCTGCTGGCGCGAGGCTTGACCGCGCGCTTCGGTTCGCTCTTTGCTTAGCGTTTTTGCTATGCTTTGTTGGCGGCACGGCATTCCCCAATGCATGCCAATAATTATGAATTATGAATTGTGAATTATGAATTATATATCACCTGTTTGTCACTGTGATATTGTATAATGGTACAAAGTTTTTTGTGTTATGCGGCAATAGCTGAGGTTTCTTGCTCTTATATTATGACGGACAGCCGCATTACTTTTCCGTCAAAGAATGCGGCAAATGAATTGGGGTGATGAGGTTTGGATAAAAAAACACGCGCTAAACTTGCGGCGGCGGCAGCTGATGGTGATACTTCAGCTTTCGCAAAATTATACGAGCAGGTGTACCGACAGCTTTACTACTATGCACTTTCAAACCTCCAAAGCCCCGATGATGCGGCTGATGCTGTACAGGACGCGGCTTTGCAGGCTTTCGCGGGGATAGCTTCGCTGAGAGAGCCTTCGGCGTTTGACAGCTGGATATTCAGGATACTTATGAATATTGTAAAGCAGAAGCAAAAGAACTATGCGATAACAAGGGAACATTCGCTGGACGCTGACCCTTCGGCGGTGATAGGTGGATCACCCTTCGGGAGAGTGGAGATGTTATCGGCGCTGAATGAACTCAGCCCCGAAGAAAGACAATGCCTGACACTTTACGGAGCGGCGGGCTATAATTCAAAGGAGATAGCTGAATTGACAGGCATGAAAGCCTCGACTGTGCGCTCGCACATTTCGAGGGGGCGTGAAAAGCTCCGCAAGGCGCTGAAACAAGGAAAAGGGAGGTGAGATGGCTATGCGGGAAAATTTCTTCAAAAGGCTGGCGAAAGAGAACCCTCTGCCCGACAGGATAAGTCCCGAGAGCATAAAAGAACTTCTTGACGGTAACAGGGCGGTGATACACGAGGTAAGAACGGCAGATCCTGAGGTGAAGCTGAACAGCACACGCAAGGGGCTTATAATGAGTGCGGCGCTGGCGGCTGCATTTGTGATCGCGGTAGGCGGGCTGACCATCACCCGACTGGGCAAGGCTGACATTGAAGAGCCGCAGACAGTATCAGAGAACGAGCGCCCCATCGCTGACACTACGGGGCTGAACGGGCTTCGCGGGGGCGGCTACAAATCACTGCACACTTTTCTGACTGAGAGCGACAAAAATTCTTGGACATTCAACCTGCCGCAGAACTCGTTTGTATACAATCTTGAAGCGCAGGACAGAGATATTTCCGCCGAGATGCGGGATTTTTTTGAAAACCAATGCGTATATGACGGTGAGAGCGACCTGATGCTTGTGGCTGAGGGTTACAGCGGCAGGCGCAGGCGCAGAGAGGAAAACAGGCTGGGGCTTGTGAAGCAGGAAAACGGCAAAGCATTCTGTGCGCGGTACTGCGGGGTCGATGGCTATGTTTTAAATGAGGGGAAGGCTGAGAAGATAGAGTTTGAATTTCTCAGCGACACTTTTCTTATGACTGAACTGGCTGAGAACTGGTGTTACCCGAAAGAGGGAACATATCTGCGCCCGATGGTGGTAGGTGTGGTGACTATGGGTGACAGGCTGGCTGTCGCATACGACTTTGATCTGCCCGAAATAATAAACGAGAAGAACGCCATACACGAATATTGCGGCTTCTGCGTATACGATGTGAGCGACACGGAAAATATCAGGCTGGAATATGAGTATGAACAGCCCGGCAACATGCAGGAATTTTATCTCACCGATGACGGGCGGCTGATAATGATAGGAGAATACGCAGAGGGCAAAAATGCGGCTGACTATGAGATGTACAATTCGGGCGAGCCGAAATTCCTGCCGAAAGTGTATGAGAACGGAAACAGCTTCACGATAGGCGAGGACAGCATATACATAGCCAACAAGTCGCACAGCAATATACTGACTGTGATGAGCAGTTTTGAAATAGGCGAAAGCATAGAGAACACCGACTGCATACTGCTGACGATCGCGCCTACGGGCATAATGGTGACTGATGAGCATATAACTTTATCGGCTTACTATTTTAGTATGAATGGAGAAGAAACGGAAAGTGAAGTCAAACAGCACCTTATCAGCGTTGACACGGCAGACGGGCTGAAAGTGGCGGCGGCAAATTACATTGACAGTCCGATAGACTTTCAGTACAGCATGGCCGCTTACAGCGAAGAAAACGGCATACGCTACATAGCTGACCGAAATGCGGTGCTGGCGGTAGATGATGAACTTAACGAACTGGGGCAGTACGTAAGAACGGTATACTGCGATTACAGCAAGGAAGTTGACGGCGACAGCATGGTTGGCGGCTACACGGTCGATGATATAGCGTATGCAAACATAGTACTGCTGAACGGTGATACAGTGTACTTCTGCGACTGGATAGAGGGTTTTTCGGACGGCGAAAATTTAATAGTGCGGGAGATAGCCGATATGAGCGACCCCGCATCGCCAAAGACAAAAGATGTCAGCTTAGCGCCGTACTCAGCACCCGCAGTGACGGGGGGCTACCGGTGGTACACCAATTATTTCAGGCTTGACGACAAAACGGTACTGCACATAGCCGAGAATTACGGCGCAGAAACGGAAGAAACGAAGTTACAGCTTTTAAGTCTTGACCCTGAAAAGTCGGTGGAAGCGACTGACAATTACTATTATCCGAGTGAAGGAAAGACAAGCGAGGAGGGTTTCCAATACTACGAAGCGACACCGCACGAAGAATACAAGCTGAGAAAAGCGGGCATCATCGCGGAGGTGAGTCTGGGGATACCCGAAGAGGAGCGGTATAATATCAGTCCTGCCGATGCGGAGGGGTCTGCGCGCATACTGCCGCCAGGATCCGTCCCTGAGGACGACAGCTATTATCTCTCGTTTACAAACGAATATCCAAAACTGCGCGACATCAGCGGGGACGGCTACATCTATCTGCCGATGTGTGTCAGGACAATTGTGGAGAAGCACGAGATAAGCGAGAAAGAAGCCCTCAGTCTGCCGCTTGACCAAACGGGCAATTTCGGAGTTGAGGACGATGAGAACGGTGATACAAGATACTACTGCTACGACAAGATAACTGTAATACCGTCATATCTGCTGTTAAAATACAGTGAGGACGGCATGGAGGCGGTCGGAGAATTTCGCGGGGAGAGTTATGAATGCGCAAGCATGAACGAAGTCGGGAACAGCGAGGACATGGGCTGTGCGGTTTATGACGGCTATGTATACAGCTTCTCGGAGCGCGGCGCGGAGGGCGCGAAACTGCCGTGATGCGGCGGGGAAAGTTACGAATGCGCAAACATGAACGAAGTCGGGAACAGCGAGGACATGGGCTGTGCGGTTTATAACGGCTATATATACAGCTTCTCGGAACGCGGCGCAGAGGGCGCTAAACTGCCGTGATGCGGCGGAAAAAAAATATGTGTCTGACGGCGGTGTGCCGTCAGGGTGGAGACAGGGAGAGATCAAAAAACGCTCCGAAGTGCTGATGCGCTTCGGGGCGCTTTTGTTGGGATAAGTGCGGGATATGCGAGAATATTATATTGAAACGGCAGAGGTTTCGTGCTATAATAGGGCAAAACCTGCACGGGAGGTATAAGGATATGAATGACAGATACTGGCAGCAAGCCAAAGATATAGTCAGCCGACTGACAGAAGATGAAAAGCTGGAGATGCTCTCCACACATCACGGGGCAGTGGAAAGGCTGGGACTGGGCGAATTTTACATCGGCACAGAAGTGGCGAGGGGTTATGTGGGCAGAGATAAAGAGCATTTCTCAACGGTGTTCCCTCAGCCTGTGGGACTGGCGGCGACATTTGACAGATGCCTTATGGAGAAGCTGGGAGAGACAGCGGGCAAGGAAGCGCGCGCCTACTACAACAAGGAAAAGCGCGGCGGGCTTTGTCTGTGGGGTCCGACTGTTGATATGGTGCGCGACCCGCGCTGGGGCAGGACGGAGGAAGCCTACGGCGAAGATGTTTTTCTGGCGGGTGAACTGACTGCCGCTTACACAAGGGGCATGGCGGGCGACAACGGCGAACACCGCATGACCGTCCCGACACTGAAACACTTCTGCGCCAACAACAACGAAGAAAGGCGCGGCAGCTGCAACGCTTATCTCCCGATAAGGCTGAAATACGAATACTACTACGCCGCATTTGAGAACGCCATACGGTGGGGCGGCGCGAAGAGCGTCATGGCGGCGTACAACGAGATAAACGGTGTGCCTGCGGTGATGAACCCCGAACTTTCAAGCATGCTGAAAGACGAGTGGGGGCTGTGGTTCGTGGTAAGTGACGGCGGGGATTTCTCGCAGAATGTGACTGCGCACCGATACACTGACAGCCTTGCAGAAGCATATCCGCTCACTCTGCGGGCGGGCTGTGATGTAATGACAGACGCGGCTGATCTGGTACACGCGGCGGCTGAAAAGGCGCTGAATGACGGTCTTATAGAATGGGACGAGATAGATGCAAGCCTTACAAGGACGATATATGCGCGGCTGAAGCTGGGTCAGGTGAACGGCTGTGAGTTTGATGACATCGGTGATGAAGTCATAGACTGCGAGGAACACCGCAGGCTTAACAGGCAGGCGGCGCGTGAACAGGTGGTACTGCTGAAAAATGACGGCGTTCTGCCAATAAAGGACAGGGGCAGGAAGATAGCTGTCATAGGACCGCTGGCTGATGACATACTGATGGACTGGTACACAGGATATGCGACCTATGAGAACACTGTTCTCGGGGGCATGAGGGAGAAGTTTGAGAATGTCACCACTGACAGCCTGTGGGACAAGGTGGCTGTAAAAGCGCCCAACGGAAAGTATCTTACATTTGAGGGCGATGAACTTTCGGCTGCCGCAGAAAAGCCCGAAGTGATGGAGTTTCAGGACTGGGGCGAGGGCTGGTGCGACCTCTTTTGTGAGAGGGCGGGGCGGTATCTGCGCAAGGACGACAGCGGGAAACTGCTTCTGCATAACAGGCGCATTTTCGACTGGTTCACGCGGGAGACTTTCAACTTCAAACCCTACGGCGGCAAGGTGCTGATAGAAGACCCCCTTGACCACATGCGGCTTGTTATGCGCGGGGACGGCAGTGTGAGGTTTGAAAAGCGCACAGCGGTCACGGAGGACTGCCTGTGGGAGATAGAGATGCTGTCATCGGGGCGTGAGAGGGCGGCTGAACTGGCGCGGAAGAACGACTATATCATCTACTGTGTGGGCAACTATCCCACGCAGGTAGCTAAGGAATGCTATGACAGAAAAACGCTGGCGCTGAACATTCAGACAGGCATGACGCAGCTGCTGGCGGGTGTCAACAGGGATACGGTACTGTGCATAGTTTCAAGCTACCCCTATTCGGCGGTGGAAGAAAGTGCGGCGGCAGGCGCAGTGATATGGACTTCCCATGCGGGGGCTGAGTTAGGCATAGCGGTCAGCGAGGTGATAACGGGTGAATATTCGCCTGCGGGCAGACTTCCGCTGACATGGTACAGGTCGGAATACGATCTGCCCGACATAATGGATTACGACATAGAAACGGCGGGCAGTACCTACATGTATTTCAAGGGAACGCCGCTTTACCCGTTCGGGCATGGGCTGAGTTACGGAAAATTCGAGTACCTTGATATGAATGTCACGCAGAGCGAAAACGGTGCGCTGGCAGAGGTGACTGTCAGAAACGTTTCTGACTTCGGCTGTGACGAGGTGGTGCAGGTATACTTCACGGTGAAAAATTCGGCAGTAAGCAGACCGATAAAGAAGCTGTGCGGCTTTGAGAGGGTACACTTTGAAGCGGGTCAGACCATGACGGTGAAGATAGCCATACCCGCCCACATACTGCGGGTCTACGACCTGCGGCGCGGGAAGATGTTCGTGGAGGGCGGCGAATACCTGTTCATGGCGGGGCGTTCGAGCGGAGATATACTGCTTGAAAAGTCTGCGGTCATCGCGGGTGAAAGTCTCGGCAGGCGCGGTGACAGCTTCGCGGCGATAACATTTGACGCGGGGCGCGATGTAAAGATCTTCCGTGACAGGAAAGCACAGGAGTACTACGTGAGATGCTGTCACTACAACGGCGAAGCTGTTTACGGGGGAGTTGAACTGTGCGGCGCAAAAGCTGTGAGGTTCAGCGCAAGTTCCATCTGCGGCGGGCGCGACATAGTGATAGAAGCAGGCGGCGAAAGGCTGACAGCAAGGCTTGCTCCGTCGGACGGCTATGCAGACTTTGCTGAGTACGAGATAGATCTGCCCGAAAATATCACGGGTGACAGTCTGAAATTCGTCTTACATCAGGAATGCGCAATAAGGGACATTTTTATAATTCATAATTCATAATTCATAATGCATAATTGTTGACATGCACGAAAGCTATGTGCGTTTATCGTGTAGGGCGCGGCTTTTTAATTCATAATTCATAATGCATAATGCATAATTGTTGACATGCACAAAAGCTATGTGCGTTTATCGTGTAGGGCGTGGCTTTTTAATTCATAATCCCAATTTGGTTGTGTATTGTTTCCCCCGCCTTCGGCGGGGGAAACAATACGAAAAAAAGCCATTCTGTATCATCAGCAATACACTTCAAAATTGGGAGAATTCATAATTGTTGGCAGGGGCGGAGGACTTGCGTTCTCCGCTTTTGGGCTGTTTTTTCAACACTTGAACGTGGGGAGTGTTGAGAAAACAGCTTCTTTTTTATTTCTGCGGGAATTATCAACATGTGTATCGCATGAAAGTTGATAACTCTGCATTTTGGGCATAAAAAAGCGCCTGCGGGAAAATTCCGCAGACGCTTGTGGGGGGTGATATTCTTTATATTGCGTAGAAGTGGTTCATGCTGCCGTCGCCCCAGAAGGAGTTATAGCCGTGGTTGAACTGCTCGGGGTGTTCAAGGTAGAGGTCAACCGCCGCCCTTACGCTGTCAGTTACCTGATAGCTGTAAGTGCCCAGATACAGTGTCCACTCAAGACCTGAGAACTGGTAAGGCTGGGTGAGAACGCCCCAGATGGTATTGGGGAAGCGGGGGTCGTTAACGCGGTTCATTACAGCCTCAACGACTTTTGCCTTCTCTTCAATGGCTATCCAGTCAGAGCCGTACTCGTGACCTACCACGTTGCACAGCCAGATATATTCTTCGTCAGTTACCTGAATTTTTCTGCCGTTATTCTCTTCGGCAGGCTCTTCCTCGCTAACGGCGGGCTGAGTTTCCTCAGCGGGAGCTTCGGTAACAACAGGTTCTTCAGCGGGCTGTTCTGCTTCTGTCTTTGCAGGCTCTTCATAAACAGGCTCGCTCTGAACTTCTTCTATAACAGGTGCTTCTTCAGCTGCGGGAGCTGCTGTTTCGGGAACGATCTCGGGAGCTTCGGTAACAACTGCTGTGGTAACAGCGGGAGCTGCTGCCATCTCCTTTTTAAGTGTATTGAAAACTTCGTCTTTTGCCTTTTCGGTCTTTACAGCAGTGGTTTCCTTAGCCTTTTCGGTCTCGGTCTTTTTATCAGCCTTTGCAGACTTGACTGCTGTTGTAACGACAGGAGCTTCGGTCTTGATAACAGTCTCTTCCTCAGTGGTGAGTTCTTCCTCAGCAGTTACCTCATCATCGGTAGTTTCTTCATCAGTTACCTCTTCATCAGTAACGATCTCATCATCAGAAACGTTTCTTACTGTAACTCTCTCGACGTTATCCTTGTCATGGTTTGCAGCCTGATATGTAAAACCTGCGAAAGCGCCTGTGGCTATCATGCACATTACTACGGCTGCAATTTTGATCTTAGTCATAAAATTTCCTCTCTTGTTTAGGTTATTGAGAATTTCTCTTTCTTTTGACCACGTTGACTATGATAACACATTTCACAAAATATTACAAGATGGTAACAGCGCTTTTCCATTTTGTAAACACTTTATTGCTTGGATTAACCTTAAACTTCGTTAATTTTGCACAATAAAAAGTGCCATATTTTGAACACTATGTAAATTAAATTAAAAGAATTACCTTATTATCGCTTTGAAAAATGGCGAAAAATCGCCGTTATAATGATTATTTCGACAAGCGAAAATATGTTCGTTCGGGGTGGTTTTTGTGCAATTTTTCGAGTACAAAAAATGTTACAGTTCGGTTCATCGAACTGCTTTCGCGATACTGTTAAAAATTGTCTGACATTTATATACAGAAGCACAGCAGGACAGTCCCCCGAATGATGAACAGATGGAAATTTATAGGAAGATCCTGACTGCAAATTTAATTTTGACTCCCAATTTTGATGTGTATTGCTGATGATACAAAATGGCTGTTTTTTCGTATTGTTCCCCCGCCGCAGGCGGGGGAAAGATATGGGGCGCTCAATTATCCTTTTGTTTACCGCATTTTTAGTTGGTGTGCTAATGGAATAGTCATATTTTGATATGCCTTACAGCGGCGGGAACTATGGGAACAGCACGGCACGGTCATAACGGGCTGAGGGCTGAAAACAGCATGGTGGAGGGCAGGGCAACGGAAGTACTGCTGACATTATTACAGCAGACTTACCGTCCCGCTGACGGGGGAGGTCGGGAAGCGGCGCTGTTGCTTCCGCAAAAAGTATGCGGGGCTTTACCTTATATAAGAGGTATGGCGGTATCCCGCCCGAAACCACATGGACAGTCTACATAAAACTTTACTGCGGCAGGACCGAGACTGAATGACTTGCGCCCTGATGATGTTATTTTAAGCGACATTTGCAAAGCGTTCTTTGTCGTTTTAAATGACATTTGAGTATTAAGTCGTGATAATTAACAGATAGTTAACAATTCACCGCCGTACCGCTGTTGACAAATCTGCGGCGTTCTGTTATCATATTATTATCGTTTGTTTTATGAATAATAATGTTATTGTAAATAACATCGCATCAATATTCGGAGGTCTTATCAGATGAAAAAATTGTCAATGCAGCTTTTGGCAGAAACTGTCGAGGGGCGCAGAAAGTCACTTAAAATAACACAAGCACAGCTTGCCGAGAAAACAGGCATAAACAGAGGTCTGCTGTCAAGGCTGGAGTCGCAGGACTTCACGCCGTCGATAGAACAGTTGCAGGCTCTGGGCGAGGCGCTGGGCTTTGAACCTACCGACATGTTCGTTGAGATGTCGGGTGCTGAGAAGATAGCAGTTGACAGGTCTTACAGGATAGCTGTGGCAGGCACGGGATATGTGGGACTTTCGCTGGCGGTACTGCTGGCACAGCACAACGATGTCACAGCAGTTGACATAATCCCCGAAAAGGTGGAGAAGCTGAACAAGTACATCTCGCCGATACAGGACGACTACATTGAGAGATACCTCGATGAAGCCAAAAAGGGCAAACGCGAACTGCATCTGACGGCGACTGTTGACGGGGCTTCTGCCTACAAAGATGCAGATTTCATAATCATCGCAGCACCCACCAACTACGATCCCAAAAAGAATTTCTTTGACTGCTCGGCTGTTGAGAGCGTGCTTGAACTTGTAAAGAGCGCCACCGAAAGCCGCGAGGTAAAGCCGACTGTCATCATAAAATCGACTATACCTGTGGGTTATACCGTAAGCATACGCGAAAAGCTGGGCATGGACAACATCATTTTCAGCCCTGAATTTCTGCGCGAATCAAAGGCGCTGTACGATAACCTCTACCCAAGCCGCATAATAGTGGGCTGTGACGATGCCACCCGCGCAAATGCAGAGATATTCGCGGGGCTTTTACAGCAGGGCGCTATAAAGCAAGGTATAAGCACACTGTTCGTGGGGTACACCGAAGCTGAGGCTACAAAGCTGTTCGTGAACACTTACCTTGCGCTGAGGGTCAGCTATTTTAACGAGCTGGACACTTATGCTGAGGTAAAATCCCTTGACACCGCATCTATCATCAAGGGCGTATGCCTTGACCCCCGCGTGGGCGACTACTACAACAACCCGTCTTTCGGCTACGGCGGTTACTGTCTGCCTAAGGACACAAAACAGCTTCTTGCAAATTATCGGGACGTTCCGCAGAATATGATGAGCGCCATCGTTGAGTCAAACAGGACGAGGAAAGACTTCATCGCTGACAGGGTGCTGGAAATTGCAGGCACTTACGGCAGCAGCGATGCATATTCTGCCGACAAGGAGAACAGACAGCGTGAAGTGGTGGTGGGCGTTTACAGGCTCACCATGAAGTCAAACTCAGACAACTTCCGCCAGAGCAGTATACAGGGCGTTATGAAGCGCATAAAGGCTAAGGGCGCGAAGGTCGTCATATACGAGCCTACCCTTGAGGACGGCAGTACATTCTTCGGCAGTGAGGTCATAAACGACATCGAAAAATTCAAGGCGATGTGCGGCTGTATAATCGCAAACAGATATGATGCAGTGCTTGATGATGTACGGGATAAGGTCTACACGCGCGACCTGTTCAGGAGGGACTAAAATGGGCAAGACAAGTATCGGCTTAAACGGCAGGAACATACTGGTGACGGGTTCACCCGGATTTATAGGGGCAAATCTGGTGCTGAGACTTCTTAAAGATATGACTTCGGGCACAGTGATAAGCCTTGACAATATGAACGACTACTACGACCCTGCGCTGAAAGAATACCGCCTTGAACTGATAGAAAAGGCGGCAGAGCAAAGTAATGTCAGACACGTTTTTGTAAAAGGCTCTATCGCTGACAAGGCGCTGGTGGACAGCATTTTCGCTGAATACAAGCCCTCTGTGGTGGTGAACCTTGCGGCGCAGGCAGGTGTGCGCTATTCGATAGACCACCCCGATGTCTACATAGAGAGCAACATCATCGGGTTTTACAATATTCTCGAAGCGTGCAGGCATTTCCCTGTTGAACATCTGGTGTACGCATCGAGTTCATCGGTATACGGCGGCAACAAGAAAGTGCCTTTCAGCGTTGATGACAAGGTGGACGATCCCGTCAGCCTTTACGCCGCCACAAAAAAGAGCAACGAACTGCTGGCACACAGCTATTCAAAGCTGTACAACATACCCTCAACGGGACTGCGCTTTTTCACCGTTTACGGTCCTGCGGGCAGACCCGATATGTTCTATTTTTCGGCAACGAACAAGCTGGTAAAGGGCGAGAACATAAAGATATTCAACTATGGAAACTGCAAGCGCGATTTCACTTACATAGACGACATAGTTGAGGGTGTTTACCGCGTGATGCAGGGCGCTCCCGAAAAGGCTGACGGTGAGGACGGTCTGCCGCTGCCGCCTTATGCGATATACAACATCGGCGGCGGCACGCCCGAAAACCTGCTGGACTACATAAGCACCTTGCAGGAAGAACTGGTGCGGGCGAAAGTGCTTCCCGAAAACTACGATTTTGAAGCACACCGCGAGCTGGTAGGCATGCAGGCGGGCGATGTGCCTGTGACTTATGCTGACAGCACCGCGCTGGAAAAAGACTACGGTTTCACGCCAAAAACAGGCATTCGCGAGGGTCTGAGGAATTTCGCGGAGTGGTATGGCGGGTTCTATCGGCAGAAATAAGACAGTCGGCAAAAATATCGTCCTTGCGGGCGATTT
>NZ_CACWPP010000068.1 GCF_902762735.1 uncultured Ruminococcus sp. | reverse complement strand
ACAAAATTGCAGAATGTAGCCGGAATTTCCAACTCGGCTTCACAGAAAGCACTCGATCTTTTCCTCAAATGCAGATACCTCGATGAAAAGACAGGCGGCAAGGGCGTTATCTTTGCAACTGGCACGCCCATAATCACAGGGTATCTACGGTCAGAAATGCCGATTGTACGTTGTTATAAATAAGCTGTTAATATACAAACTATCAAAATTTTTTGATAAAAATACTCATAAATTTTGAGCTTGGTTAATGTGAAATGATATATTTATTTATTATAAATTCACAAACATCTATTGACTCTACAGTAACTATATAATATAAAATGTAACCATAATCAAAAAGAAAGGAAAGTGATCTTATGACCACTCTTAAATCAGACAAAAAGATTATGCTTACTTATGGTGGGCTGGAAAGTTCCAAAGATACTGTCGGAACAGACTTCGCCATTGTGGGTATACCTTTTGATATACGTACAACATATCGCCCCGGAACACGTTTCGGTCCGGATGCAATTCGTCGGGCATTCGGAAAGGACAGCTTCAATGAAGCTGTCGGAATTGATACTGCAGCATATGTCAAAGGCGTTGATTACGGCGATCTTTTTATGAGAAATCCCGAAAATGCCTACCTTGGTCCTATCACTGACGAAATGAGAGAAATAATAAAAACCGGTACAGTTCCTATAGTGCTGGGCGGAGACCATTCCATAACTTTCCCGGAGCTTCTGGCATATAAGGACGTTTATGGTCCTGTTTCTATTATACATTTTGATTCGCATACCGACACCTGGGGAAGCGATACTGATAAGGAACATCACGACCATTCAACTCCGTTCAGACGTGCTGTCGAATATGGTTGCATTGACCCCAAGTCTTCGATACAGGTCGGAATGCGCGGCGGACTTTCAGATAGAAGTGATTTTGATTTTGCCGATAATGCCGGGCTTACTCATATATCTGCAATAGATATTCATCATATCGGAATCGAAAAAACGGCAGAGCTTATTCGTGAAAAGGTCGGCAATAACAAGGTCATGGTAACATTTGATATAGACTTTGTTGATCCTGCATATGCTCCGGGAACGGGAACTCCGGTGCCCTGCGGATTTTCCTCAAGGGAGGCACTTGAGCTTGTACGTCACGCTCTTATCGGACTTGATATCGTTGGTTTTGATTTAGTTGAAGTTGCTCCGAACTATGATGCAGGAGAAATAACCGCCATTCTTGCGGGAAGATTGGTTCACGAATTTATAACCTGTCTCGCCTGCCGAAAAGCAGGCATAACTGAATACGGAAAGAAAGGAATGAACGAAAATGTTTGATAAGTGTATATCAGAGGAAATGCGAGGAAGGCTTGCAGAACGTAAGAAGAATAATATCCAGACCCTTTTCGACCTTCCATACAAACAGGATTTTGACGGAGAAGATTACTGCATAATGGGTGTTCCTTATGATACCAGCGTTACCAATCGTACAGGCTGCCGCTTTGGTCCGAGGGCTATCAGAAATGCTTATGGAGCCGGCAGACTTTCATATGAGCAGGATAATTCTTATAAAGTAGATAATCTCAAGGGAATGGATATGGGCGATATAGGCATTGTCCTCGGATATGTTGAGGAGTCGATGGAGCTTATCCGTGAAAACACGAAAAAGATACTTGATGCCGGGGCTGTTCCTATTGTTCTTGGCGGAGATCACCTTATCGCATATGCTGAACTGAAGGCATACAGCGAAAAATATGGCAAGGTCGCAATGGTGCACTTTGACACTCACGAGGATACCTGGGATTACGGCGATATGATAAAATACAATCACGGAACTCCGTTCAGAAATGCCATAGAGGACGATCTTCTTGATACGGAACACTCAATTCAGGTCGGTATCCGAAGCGGCGGAGATACATACCGTATAAAATACGCTGAGGAACATGGTATGCAGGTCATTACAGCAAGGGAGCTGCATAAGATCGGCATTAAGGAGACCTGCCGCAGAATAAAGGAACAGGTGGGAGATGCAAAGGTATTCATAACCTTTGATATAGATTTCCTTGACCCGATCTACGCTCCCGGAACGGGAACTCCTATGCCAGGTGGATTTTCGACCTATGAGGCTTGCGAGATAATAAGAAACGGTCTTTCCGGTCTGGATATTGTTGGCTTTGACCTTGTTGAAGTTATGGAAAATTACGACCCCGCAGGAATAACCGCAATAAATGCAGCTGCGATCCTGAAACAGTTTATTATACTGCTTTCACAGAAGAAAGCAGTCGTTAAGTGAGAGAGGTTGGTGCGTTATGGTAAAATGTCCTTTTAAAATGGATTTTGCAAAGTATATGAGCGACGGCCCTTCGGGTTTTATGAGAATACCTGTTGTTGATGATATAAACGGATATGATATTCTTTTTGCCGCATTGCCCTATGAATGTGACAGCAGCGCAAAGCCCGGTTCAAGAAACGGCGCCGCATATTTCAGACGTGACCTATTTGGCTTTGGCTTCTGCGATCAGGGACTTGACATTGATATGGCGCAGAGTGTAAAAAGCGGCGACTGCGGAGATCTTGTCATTGACAGTTCATCGGAAGAGGCAGCTGAAAAAAGCATATTTACCGCCGCTCAGACAATGCTTTCAACAGGTGCGTGCAGCTATATGATCGGTGGCGATGACAAGACAGCATATGCTCAGATCAAAGCCTGCTATGAAAAATTCGGAAAGACAGCTGTTATACATTTCGGCGGCTCGATAAGCTCTGCTCTTGTGAGAGCAGCAGAAGAGGGTATGTGCCTGAATGACGCTTCGATTGAGGTCGGTATCAGAAACGGTTTTTGTGAGTACGGAGAAAAGCTTGCAGCTCTCGGTATCAAGGCTGTAACTGCATCTGATATCGACTATATGCCGCTTGAAGATGTTGGAGCACTGATAAAAGAAAAGACTGCGGGTAAGCCTGTATTTGTGATTTTCGACGTCAATTTCTTTGACCCTGCCTTTGTAACATCAGCAGCAAAACCCTATGCAGGCGGATTTACGGCTTACGAGACAGTTGCTATCATAGAATCAGCGCTTGTGGGACTTGATATAAAGTCAATTTCCCTATGCGGAATGCTTGATTATAACGACCCGGGCGAGACCTCGCTCAACAATATGGCAGAAGCTGCAAGCAAGCTCTATGCTATCGCTGCGTTTAATATAGCTACAGCCAAAGAAAAATAATGTGTTGTAATATGACGGAAGGTGATACTTATGTCGTCGGAACTCATTGACATCAAAGCTGAAAACAAAGAATTTGACCGAAAGTTCCTTGTGACGATAATGCCGCTGCTTATTTCTTCGATATTCAGTCAGTGTCTGACCTTTATAGATCAGTGGATGGTAAGCACTCTGGGAACTGCAGCTATCGCAGCTGTGGGAGTCTCTACCAACTTTTTCAGTGTATATTTCACATTCCTTTACGGCTGCAATACCGGTGCGGGTATCTATCTGACACGATACTGGGGTCAGAAAGACATCAGCGGTTTCCAGAGAATATTATGGGTAGCTGTAACGGTAACTTTTTCGGTAGGTTTGCTTATCTGTGGAGCCGCTATAGCGTTTCCGGAGCTGATAATACGGCTTTTTAACAATGATCCGCTCGTAATAGAGCAGGCAGTACCTTATATGCGTATTGTAGCGGTATCATATCTCCTCAATGCGATCTGTTATGTGGTAAGCTTTTGCTTCAGAAACATCGGCAAGGTCAAGGTGCCAATGGTTCAGGGCATTGCAAGTATGATCTTCAATGTCATCTTCAACTATATTTTCATTTTCGGTAAATTCGGCTGTCCAAAAATGGGAGTTGTAGGCGCCGCACTCGGCACTCTTGTCACTCGAATACTTGAAACAGCAGGACTTCTTGTCTTCTTTTTCCTTTCGGACAATCCTATTAAAAAGGAGCTTTTTAAAGCCTTCGGAACGCTTAACGGAAAGCTTTACAAAGAATATCTCAAAACCTCCCTTCCCCTTTGTGCAAATGATATGCTGTGGTCATTGGGACTCTCCTGCTATTATATGGTCTACGGCACCAGAGGCACGGAAATATATGCCGGTATGAGTATTCTCAATACTATGGAAATGTTTGCAAAGCTTGCAATAATGGGATTTGCGGGGACTTGCACTATAATTCTTGGTATTGAAATGGGCAAGAGTGATATGTCAAAGGTCTACCGTTATGCCGATCGCTTCAACAAAATTTCTGTTATTGCAGGACTTATTTCGTGCAGCATAATACTTATCCTTTTGGTGCCTGTTCAGTATATTTACGGAATACAGGGAACTATTGAGGGCGAGTGTGTACGGAACTGTATGTGTGTTCTTGCGATATACTGTATTCCAAACGCCATTAACTGTATAAAGGTCGAGGGAATATTCAGAAGCGGCGGCGACGTAAAGTATCTTACTTTTATGGACGCAGGCAGCATATGGCTTGTGGGAATGCCCTTAACGCTTTTGCTTGGACTTGTTTTCAAGGCTGACATCTGGTTTGTATATGCGGCACATATTGCCATTGAACTTTTCAAGCTTCCTGTGGGACAGTACAGGCTGAGGTCACGCAAATGGTATCATAATGTAACTCAGGCAATAGAAGAAAATAAACAGTACTCTGCAACGATGGAGAGTATGTAAGTTTGTTGATTGTAAAAGGCATCCGTCTTTTTTCGGATGCCTTTATGATTTTTGTTATTTGCAACAAATTGTTAATCGACTTGCATATTAGACTATCTGATTTAAAATAATAATTTCCGACAAAATGGAAGTGGTTCACTTTTTTTAAGATTTATTTGGCACTAATGACGACAATATTTGGCGATTATCCGAAAAAATTGTCTTCTTTGACAAAAAAGTCTTTTACATATTGACTTTACAGTAACTGTAGAGTATATAATATAATCAAGATCAAATTTGAAATTCAAAAGCCTAAAAAATTCAAAATCAAGAAAAGGGTGTTGTTATGGCTTATGTAAAATACATTCTGAAAAAACTGCTTCAGATAGTGATAATAACCTTTTTGGTGTCAATGCTGGTTTTCTTTTCACTCAGACTGAATGAGACCTCGCCGTTAACGGTCATTATCGGAAATAAGCAGTCCACTCCGGAGCTGCAGCAGCAGTACACCGAGCAGTTTCATCTTGATGAGCCGCTGCTCAGACAGTACATTATCTGGCTGAAATGTATTCTTTCCGGTGACCTTGGAATTGATTACGTTCAGAAGCAGCCCATTCTTAATCAGATAATCGACCGTATTCCCGTAACCATAGGACTTGTGATTTTTTCAACTATTCTCGGAACTGTAATGGCGATACTTATCGGAATTCTTGCAGCAATGAAAAGAGGCACGTGGATCGATTCGGCACTTTCTTCGCTGATGCTTTTTCTTTCAAGCGTTCCCACATTTGTCATGAGTATTCTTGCAATCTTGTTTCTTTCAAAATATGTTCCGGGATACAGTTTTATCGGAACCTACTCGAATTTTGGTGAGTTTATGTCGAGAATATCTGTTCCGGGAGTAATAATGGCGGTCGGTCTTGTAGCCACGCTGGGGCGTGTAACCCGAAGCAGTATGATATCCCAGCTTCAGGCACCTTACATAATAACAGCCAAAGCCAAGGGACTGAACAGAATGAAGCAGACCTTCAAACACGCTTTTCACAATGCGGTCATTCCGGTTCTTACAGTAGCAGGCTATATGTTTGCAGCCTCCATCGGTTCGACAGTACTTATCGAGCAGATCTTTTCACTACCCGGTATAGGTGGAATGCTTGTAACCGGTATCCAGCAGAATAATTACCCCATAGTTCAGGTGCTTGTTCTGGTAATGCTCATATCCTATCTGGTAATGAGCTTCGTTGTTGATATTCTTTATGCGGTAGTTGATCCGCGCATCGATATCAGTTAAGGGGGAAAAGAAAATGTCAAAGCGGTCAAATGTGGGAAAATTCTTTACTCCCCAAACGGTCATATCCGGAGCAATAATTCTTATTGCAGTTATTGCAGCGGTGTTTGCGAATGTACTTGTTCCTTATGATCCAAATGAGGTCGACCCTCTGTCCTGCTTCCTTCCTGCTTTTTCCGAGGGACACATTCTCGGAACGGATAAGCTTGGAAGAGACCTTTTATCGAGAATGATTATGGGTGCAAGAAGTTCAATGCTCAATGCTTTTCTGATCGTCGCATTTGAGGTCGTTATCGGAGTTCCCATCGGTCTTATATGCGGATATTACGGTGGAAAACTTGATGCTATGATAATGAGGATATGGGATATTGTCTGTGCCATACCTTCGCTGCTTCTTTCCTTTATTCTGATCGCCATATTCGGAAGAGGAAATCTAACCGGAGTTATGGCGATAGGAATAGCTTTTATACCTCTTACGGCAAAAATGGCACGTTCCCTTATCATAACCGAAAAAAAGGCAGTCTATGTTGAAGCCTGCAAATCAATGGGATATTCGGATATGAAAATAATCTTCTCTCATATTCTTCCGAATGTTATAACAACTATGATAGCTCAGTTTACAATGGATATCGGAGCAGCCATAGTCTCAATGGCAACTCTCAGCTATTTAGGACTTGGCATACAGCCGCCTGACGCAGACTGGGGCACGCTTCTTGAAAACGGTATGCAGAATTTTTATAACAATACTGTTCTTCTGGCAGCTCCTGCGATAGTTATAATGCTTGTAACTGTAGCTGTAAATATTTTCAGTGATGGAATTCAGGAATATATCGATCCCACTCAGCGAAAACTCCCGACATTCAAGCAGTATGAAAAAAGACTTCTTCGTTCCGGGCTTCTCGAAAAGAGACAAAAGGCAGATTAAGCATCAGGGGGTGTTCCTATGAACAATGAAAATGTTATTGATGTTAATGGACTTACGGTAGATTTTATGACTGTAAGAGGAATAGTATATGCCGTTCAGGGTGTTGATCTGAGCGTAAAGGCGGGAGAAATTCACGGAGTTGTGGGTGAGAGCGGCTGCGGAAAGAGCGTTTCCACAAAATCTATAATGCGCCTTCACGATGAAGAACATACGAGATATTCGGGACAGATAATTTTCAGGGACGGAAGCGGAAAGGAAACTGATTTACTATCCATATCCGAAAAGCAGATGATGGATATCAGAGGAAGAGATATTGCAATGATATTTCAAGACCCTATGACCTCGCTCAATCCTATAATGAAAGCGGGAGAACAAATTGCAGAGTTAGTTCGTGACAAGCTCAGAATGAAGAAAAAAGATGCAAAGGAATATGTTCTCGATCTTTTTGAAAAGGTTGGAATACTTCCTGCCGAGCAGCGCTATGAACAGTATCCTTTTGAGATGAGCGGAGGAATGCTGCAGCGTATAATGATAGCAATGGCTCTTTCCTGCAAACCAAGACTTCTGATAGCAGACGAGCCAACCACAGCCCTTGATGTTACCATTCAGGCACAGATACTGAAGCTTATAAAGGAGCTTGCCGCAGAAAATAACACATCAGTGGTTTTCATTACACACAATCTCGGTGTGGTAGCAGAAATATGTGACAGCGTTTCGGTAATGTACGCAGGCAAGGTGTGTGAAACGGGTTCGGTGCTGGATATTTTTGACAGACCTTCTCATCCATACACCAAAGCTCTTCTGAGCAGCAATCCCAAGGCAGCCGATACAGGAAAATATATGACTACTATTCCCGGTGCTCCGCCGCTGCTTTACGATAAATTTACTCATTGCCCTTTTGCTGAGAGATGTGATAAATGCACCGACCGATGCAAAAAAGAGTTTCCCAGACTTGAAAATATCGGAACAGGGCATAAAGCAGCCTGCTTTATGACAAACGGAGGTGAGAGAAATGCCTGAAAATGAATATATGCTTGAAGTCAAACACCTGAAAAAATGGTTCCGAATGGGAAATGCAAAAATTGCCAAAGCGGGTATCAGATACCTTCACGCCTGCGATGATGTAAGCTTCAACATAAAAAAGGGTGAGATATTCGGAATAATCGGAGAGAGCGGTTCGGGAAAATCCACCATAGGCAAATGCGTGCTCAATCTTCAGGACAGCGATTCCGGTGAGATAATCTTTGACGGGGAGAATATTTTCGGATATACTCCCAAACAGATGAAACCGCTTCGGAAGGATATGCAGATGGTATTTCAGAATCCCCTTGCTTCCTTTAACCCCAAAAAGCGACTGGGTAAAACCTTTGAAGAATATGCAAAGTTTCTCGGAATGACCGATGAGCAGTATAAAAAGAAAATGAAAGAGCTGCTTGAATATATCAAGCTTTCGGACGATGTGCTTTCAAGACTTCCCAAGGAGCTTTCGGGAGGACAGCTGCAACGGCTTGCCATTGCAAGAGCAATTATGTCAGAGCCTAAATTTGTGCTTGCAGATGAACCTGTTTCGGCACTTGATGTTTCGGTGCAGGCTCAGGTCCTTAACCTGATGATAGATCTGAAAGAACAGCTGGGACAGACAATGCTGTTCATATCACACGATCTGAATGTCGTAAGGCATCTCTGTGACAGAGTTGCGGTGGTATATCTTGGAGTGATTGTTGAAACGGGAACTATTGACGAGGTGTATTCAAACGTAATGCACCCATACACTCAGGCACTTATTTCCGCAAAGCCAAAGGAACACCCCCTTGAACAAAAGGAAGAGATAATCCTTAAGGGCGATATCCCGAATGCCATAGATGTTCCCGAAGGCTGCCGTTTTGCATCAAGGTGCAGCCGCTATAAGCCGGGACTTTGCGACCACAGGACACCTAAGCTCAAGGATATGGGCAGCGGACATTTTGTTGCCTGCCATTACCCCAAAGGTCACAACCTCGATAACGAGGTCTGATATAGGAAAGATTTATAAAGGAGAGATTTTTATGAAAAATTATAAGAAGCTTTTAGCAGGTTCAATGGCACTGCTTATGACTTTAGGGGCAGCAGGCTGCAGCAATACCACGGGTTCGGGTACAGAGTCCTCGGCATCTTCTTCCTCTGATGACAACGGACTTGTGGTTTTAAATGTTGCCGCAACCAATCAGCCGGTATCCTTTGACCCTGCCGATGCAAACCTTGTTGTAAACGAATATACACAGTATGACTGCTATGATACCCTGCTTGATTTTAATGCGGAGGGAACCGATGTTGTTCCTGCTCTTGCAGAAAGCTGGGAGCAGGTCGATGATGTGACATATACATACAAAATACGAGAGGGAGTAAAATTTTCCGACGGCTCAGACCTTACTATGGAGGACATTCTTTATTCTCTCAACCGTGTTACCGAGGACGGCTACGGAATGAGCTACCTGTTTGAATTTGTGGATCATTTTGAAGTGGACGAGGCAACACGCACACTTACCGTTCATCTCACCCAGCCTGACAGCACCTGGAAATACGTTCCCGCAACAACTCCCTGTCAGATATTAAAGAAATCGGTGGTTGAAGCCGAGGGTGACAATTACGGAACCAATGAAGGCTCGGTAGTAGGCACAGGTCCTTATAAGTTTGTTTCCTGGGCTTCGGATTCACAGATAGTGCTTGAAAAGAATGAGTACTGGTGGGGCGGTGCAGATAATCTTGCCATTGACAAAATAAACTTCTATGTTATGAAGGACGCAAGCACTATTGCTCTTGCAGTAAAATCCGGTACCATAGATTTTGCGCCCAATCTTACAAGCGAAGTTATGCCAACATATAAATCTCTTGAAAACTATAATATCATTCATGGTTTTGAGACTGCCACATCCTTCGTTGCACTTAACACTCAGGTTGCTCCTTTTGACGATGTTAATGCCCGCAAGGCACTGGCTTACTGCATTGATTCTTCTCTTGTGCAGCAGTCCATAGGCGGTGAATATTCCGCAAAGCTTGATGTTACCTGTCTTTCCGAAAATATGTACTATATGGATCCTGACAAGTGGCACACAGCTGTAAGCGAAATGGAGGATTATACAGTACAGGATTATGACAAGGCAAAGGAATATCTTGCAAAGTCTGCATATCCCGATGGATTTGAATTCGACTACTATACTCCCGCTTCGGGCGTAACACAGGCTGAACTTATTCAGTCAATGCTTGGAGATGTGGGCATTACAATGAACATCAAGGAAGTGCTTACTGCCGATATGTTCAGTTATCTTTACGGCTTTAATGCAGATGAACAAGGCCACAGACCTTATCAGGCATTCGGTTCAAGCTGGGTATCCGATTATCTTGATCCCGTCGGCAACCTCAAGACAATGTTCCACAGCGCAAACACAGCTCCCGGCTGTGCAAACCAGGCAATGTGGACTAATTCCGAATTCGACGCTCTTATTGATAAGTCCTATGCAACAACCGATGATAACGAACGTCTCGGATACTTTATTGAAGCATCAAAGATCGCAGCAGATGAATGTGCATATATACCTCTCTATGCTCCCGAATCTGTTTATGCGCTCAGTTCCAAATTCTCGTATGTCCCCAGTCCTCAGTCATTCTGGAATTTCACTTATGCTGACTTTACAGTAAACGAATGATCTGACATCGGGGACGAATAAAGAACACGCTGCGGCTTGTACTTTCCCACGCCGCAGCGGTGTTATCTGAAAGGATTGATCTTATGATTCTGTCAGCCGACACAATTTGGCTTGCAATATGTACAGTGCTCGTATTTTTTATGCAGACCGGTTTTGCAATGGTCGAGACGGGCTTCACCCGAAGCAAAAATTCCTGTAACATTATAATGAAAAATGTTATGGATTTCTCCATAGGCTCGCTGTTCTATTGGCTGATCGGCTTTGGAATAATGTTCGGAGCCACAAGCGGTATCGCAGGTGTGATTGATATTTTTTCAGCCGGAGACTATTCAGCTGTATCACGAACCGTACCTCAGTCGGTGTTTATGGCATGGCAGCTGGTATTCTGTGCCACATCGGCGACCATTGTTTCAGGGGCAATGGCAGAGAGAACGTCATTCAAGGCATATCTTATCTATTCTGCAGTTATGAGCGCATTGGTTTATCCCATATCTGGCTGCTGGATATGGAACGATAATGGCTGGCTTGCACAGCTTGGCTTCCACGATTTTGCAGGCGGTACAGCAGTTCATCTGTTAGGCGGTGCTGCTGCTTTTGCGGGAGCGGCTGTTCTGGGAGCACGTATCGGCAAATATGACAAGAAAAAAAATTCCCGTGTAATACGGGGACAGAATATACCGATCGCAGCTCTTGGTGTATTTATTCTGTGGGTAAGCTGGTTTGGATTTAACGGCGGTTCGGTAGTCGGCACAGGAACAGAGCTTGATCTTTCAGGCATAGGCAGTGTTTTTATGAATACGATCATATGCTCGGCAGCCTGCTCTGTTACTGCAATGTTTATAACCTGGGCAAGATACGGAAAATCCGACATATCTATGACGCTCAACGGCGTTATTGCAGGACTTGTGGCTGTAACGGCAGGCGCAGATCAGATACCCCATTATGCAGCATTGCTGATTGGCATTGGTGCCGCTTTTGTAATGATATTCGGAATCGAGTTTGTTGACCATGTATGCAAAGTAGATGATCCTGTGGGAGCAGTTTCGGTTCACGGATTCTGCGGAGCTTTCGGAACAATAATGACAGGAGTATTCTCAACATCTGAAGGTTTTCTGTACACGGGAAAATTCGGATTTTTCGGTATACAGATACTTGGAACTGCTGCAACAGCACTTTTTGGCGGAATTGTTATGACTGTACTCTTTGTGATACTAAAGCATACTGTCGGAATCAGGGTAACTGAAGATGCCGAGATCAAGGGACTTGACCGCTCCGAACACGGCTGGCACGTTTCTGCTGCCGACTTTGTATCAATAGATCCTGTCAGCGATAATACTTCTTCGGAGGTAAGCCTGACTGCACCTCTTGACCCCTCTGCTTATGAGGCTGACGGAAAGATCCGCAAGGTCGTTATTCTTATGAACAGTGCAAAATTTGAGGCACTGAAGGATGCTCTTGACGAAATAGATATCACCGGAATGACTGTTACAAACGTAAGCGGCTGCGGTATCCAGAAAGGAAGCACAGATTATTACAGAGGCTCAGAAGCAAAATCTCATCTTCTTTCAAAGATAAAGGTCGAAATAGTTATTAGCACAGTTCCTCTCGGTCTTCTTATCGATACTGTAAAGAGAGTTCTTCACAGCGGAAATATCGGTGATGGCAAAATATTCGTATACGAGGTTGAAAATGTAATAAAGATACGAACAAACGAAGAGGGCAAAATGGCGCTCGAGTAATATCAGGAAATTATTAACAGAAACGGGGAATCAGCATGGATACGGAACTCAAGAAAAAATATCTTTCAATCAAGGAAATGGGTCAGAAAAGAGGTGTGTCATCCAAAACACTTCGGTTTTATGATTCAATTGGTATATTTAAGCCCGATTATGTGGATCCGGAAACAGGCTACAGATATTATGACCCCGAGCAATATGAAAGGCTGGGTACGATATTGGAGCTTCGCAGCCTGAATTTTTCGATTAATGAAATAAAGGAATATTTTACCGACAGAAATATGAAAAAGTCGGCTAAGATGCTTGATGAACATTACAGGGAGCTTGAGGAAGAAATAAGGCAGAAACAGCGTCTGGCAGCGACTATAAAAGAAAAGCTTGATTTTATTGAAAAGGTCAGCTCAGAGGATTTTGCTGTTCAGGAGTATAAAATTGAAGAACTACCGGAACGATATGTCATTGTTGACGAAAAGCAATGCCGAAAAGATAATGATGATATTGCCATTGCATTTATGCATCTTGAAAGTCACCTTCACGAAACCGCACCTATCCTTGCCTCCGACAGAATAGGGTTTTATATGGATTTCAGTAAAATTACCGAGCTTATGGATATGGACAAATGGCATACAATGATAATGTGTGATACGGAAATGAAAAACTCCAAGCATTTCCGTATCCTGCCGGCGGGAAAATATCTTTGCGTTTATTTCAGAGATTATACTGCAGACCGGGAACTGTTCATCAAAATGTTCCTCGAATACGTTAAATTCCACGAAATCAAGCTTAAGGGTGTAATGATACAGCAGTTCAAAATTGATGTTACCGTTACAGATATTCCTTCCGAAACAATGATAGAGTTTCAGGCACTTATAGAATAGTATATTAAATGGTTTATTTGACATAGTAAGTGATAATTTCAGAATAGGGGCTGAATGGTTAGTTCTTTCATTTATCAAAAAAATAAGGCGTACATTATATCATAACGGTAAGGTGTACGCCTTGTTTTATTTAATCTTGTCGATTTTTGCTTTCAGCCGTTTGGAGTAATCCTGCAAATCTTGACAAGAATCAAAGCACATCTGATTGTAACGGTCTATGTCTTTAGTGCTGCTGTTGACGGTAAGACCGCTCTTGAAAGCCCGAATTTTCTCACGCCGTTCGTCAAACGCTTTATTGTACTTCTCCAAAAGGTCGGGATAGCCGGAGAGCTTCTTGCGGTAGCTCCTGCACTTGTTGTCGAAATTGAGATACGTTTCTTTTATCGGATCAGCCATGGCACGTTTCTTGTAATCATCGTTTGCCTTGTATAAACGCTCTTTCTTGCAAGTTGTTCTGCCACAGGTAAGCGAAGCATTTGAACGTTTGGTAATCATAAGCTGTCCGCAGTTTTCGCAGTTTGTGATAAGCCTGCCTGCATCGGACATAATATCGGAGTAAATATCGAGCAACGTGAGAATGGAGTCGTTAGCCACATAAAGGCTAATGTTCCTGCTGTCATCGTGTACCCTGTAAAGAGAACTGTCCAAAACATCATTGCTGCCCCGAATAGCAGTTCGTATATCAAAAATATCCGCTGCCCTTGCCGAAACGAATGGACGGAAGATTTTCTCACTATCCGCCTTGAACAATTCAATATATTTTTCCGCACGATCGTGGTTGCCCTTTACGGACAACCCGATTTTTTTATTGAAATCTCTCTGGCGGAGCTTGAACTTACTGAATAAAAAATAGATTATATAGTTTTTAACGATATTAGCGTATTCGGAAATATCGTAATACTCCGACAGTTCCTCAAGTACGGAATTGCAGCTACCGTCACATAATGCATCGGCATTGCACAGCTTTTCGCTCAAATCCATAATTTCATTAAGCTCATATTTTACCTTCATAAGGCGGTTTATATCCTTAACGAGATTGCCTGCCTTGTTGCTATGCCGCATAAGCCCCTTTGGAGCTTTCAGAGGACAACCGCCGTATGCCCAAGCCTTGATATCGGCAGGAGTACCTACAATATATGTTTCCGTATCTTCGGAAAAGTCAACGATTATGCCCACAGAAGCAATTTCTCCGCAGCACTCAAACAAATCTATCATAACAAATACGCTCCTTTCGGAAAAAATCGAATGAAATCCGACAAACAAATTTTATAGATTTATTATATCACGTTTGGCACGTTTCGTCAACGGATAGTGTGGAATTATCTGTATTTGTTTGATGTTTGCACGCAAGGGTGTAATGGTTGTATAAATGCCAAAAGGAGCGTGAGTTTTTCTCACACTCCCCGATAAATTGTAATATGTCAGTATAATTGTTTAG
Organism: uncultured Ruminococcus sp.; assembly: GCF_902762735.1. Classification (GTDB taxonomy): domain Bacteria; phylum Bacillota; class Clostridia; order Oscillospirales; family Ruminococcaceae; genus Hominimerdicola. The sequence continues at coordinate 2,614 of NZ_CACWPP010000068.1, read as the reverse complement.
ATTGTAATTATAAGTAAATCCCCATTATTATCGGAGAAAGCAGCAAGATCAATGCTGCAATCACAACGATAATGCTTATTCTTAACGGCACATATTTCTTCTTTACATTAACATTTATTACACTATTTTTCTTTTTTATTATGTATCTTATTACGAGAATAATAAGGAGAATTGATACAACAACTATTACAGCCAAATAGATATATGTAAAAATAATTGCATCCGCAATAACTTTACCTAAATTCTGAAATTCTTCTGTCATTTTCTTATTACCCCATTCACATATTTCGATATGTCGAGCAGTTTAGCTACCCGATTTATTCCATTATACACCAAACTATAAATATAGTCAAGGGGAGAACAAACAGATTTATCATACAAATACGCCCCTTTCGGAAAAAATCAAATGAAATCCGCCAAAAAAATTTTATAGAATTTATATATCACGTTTTGCACGTTTCGTCAACGTATAGTACGGAATTATCTGTATTTGTACGATATTTGCACGCATAGGCTTAATGAGTTATACGAAACAAAAAGTATGAGGTCAAAAAAGCGTTTTCGGAAAATTTTGATATATAATGGGAGCAGGCTCAAGGAAAAATCCCAAGAGCCGAACAAAAGAATATGGAGGTGCTGTTAATGAACAGCAGAGAAAATCTGCCGATGATGTTATCGGCAAACGACATTCAGACAATGGGCTTCACGAGAACAATGGCGTACAGTATCCTTAATCGTGAGGACGTGCCTGTTGTGAAAATCGGCAGTCGGAAGTTTATTCAGAGGGATAAGTTTTTCGACTGGCTGGACAGCAGAGAGAAGGACGAAATCGTAAATTCTGATGGGAGGGCTGACAGATGAATGAGGAAGAAAAGACCATAACCACAAATGAGCCTGCTTCCGAAAAGCATACCAAGCCCACAAAGCCGAAGCGTACCGATGAGGAGAAATTGCAGGAGTGCTATGAAAGACGTGACAGGCTTCGGGAGCAGAAAACCGCCCACAAGAATAAGGGGCAGGTAATCGACAAGAGCATTGCCGAGAACAATGCGAAAATCGCAGAGCTTGAAAACAAGGAGATTCTCAAAACCATAAAGGAGAAGAAAATCTCCGCACAGGAGCTTATCGTATTTTTGAAGAAAATGCCCGAAGGCGTTACCCTTGAAAATGTTGCAAACGTGGCTTTCCGCAGAATACCGCCCCACTCCGGTCAGCTCCACTTCAACAATACTGACTGATAGGAAAAATCAGTACCAAAATACCGCCGTTTTAGTATAACTGTTGCGTTTGGTATCAGAAACGTACAGAAATAATACCAACAGCATAGCATCAAAACGGCAGATATTTGAAGCTAACAGTAAATGTGGTATTGAAATACGGCGAAATTGATACCGATAAAGCAGTATGAAAATACCGCCGATTTAAAGCCAATGCAGAAATGGTGCTAAAAAGCGGTTGCTTTAATACCAACGAAAACAGGAGATGACCAAAATTGCAATTAACAGTAAAAAAGCCGATGACCGTAAAAGAGTATGCTGCCGAACAGCACATCACACAGCAGACGGTATATAAAAAGATAAGCAGAAATGCGGATAAGCTCCAAAATCACGTTTTCAAGATGAACGGTAAAACTTGCCTTGACGAAACCGCACAGGAGCTATTGAAGCCGAATTTGGATAATGCTCCGCTTGTGGATAAGGTGAAAAGGCTTGAAGATGAAATAGTCAGGCAGAAAGCCGAAACGGAAAAGTGGTATAAGGAATATCAGATATATAGTGATAATAGCGGTTTGCTTATCAGAGAAGCAGACCAATACAAGAAACGTATCGCCGATCTGGAGCAGGAGCTTACTGCCGAAAAAGCCCAAAACGCCGAAAAGGATAAACAAATAGCCGAAATGGAAAAACGCATTGCCGAGCTTACGGAAAAGTCCCTTGCTATTGCCGATATGGATAAAAAGCTCAATGCTTTGTTTGCCGTTCTGGAGGAAACCGCCAATACGGGCGTTGGCAAGAAAATCGGAAATCTCCTGTCGGGAAAACATTAAACGGTTTGTTTTCGTACGGGTGAAAAAAGGGGACGGTTGATTATCACAAGTGCAGAAAAAGTACATCTTTTTCCCGACCGGCTCCGCAGTCGGCTTGTTAGGGGCAGCTGCCCCTAAAACCCCGATATTTGATAGAAAGATAAAGGAGAGATATTTTTGAAAAGAACAAAACGAAAGCTTGTCATTTTCAGCCAATCCCAATGGGAACGTGTCTGCAAATGTGCCAAAGCTCTGAAAATGAAGCCTGCAACATATCTTCGGAATATGTCGCTTCACAGGGAATGGAAATGCTATCAGGGAGAGGACATTTGCTTTCCGCTCAAAATCATAAATCACATCGGAACCGATATGAATATGATTTTGAAGGTTGCAGAGAACACAAATTCCGAGCATTCCCCAAAGCTCCGAGAATTCAAAAAGCAATTTGAAGATTACAGAAGCATCTTCTATCGCTACTACTCACAGCTGCTGACCTTTGTGCGGTCAACCATAGTCGGCAGCACTCCGATGAGGTTCAGCTTCGGGTTGGTATTTGCCTTGACGAGCTGTGTGAGAGCTTCAAGGGAC
>NZ_CACWPP010000067.1 GCF_902762735.1 uncultured Ruminococcus sp. | reverse complement strand
TGAAAATTGTAATACTTTTGATATAAATAAACACTTTACTTTTGATGTGATAACCGCTATTATAGTATAAACGACCATGTGATCGGGGGCGATGGTATGAATTCAGAGAGTCTTGGCAGAATGAAAAAGTATATTGCCGATATCTTTTTGCCGAACCGCTGTCCCGTCTGTTCAAAGCTGATAACCTGGGATAAGCTTTTGTGCCCATAGTGCGAGAAAAAACTCCTGCCGACCGATGACCAGCCTTGTACCGACCATTCACAGATCAGCTGTGATGATCGCATTACGCTCTTTTACTACGAGCAGCCGCTTATCAACGCAATATATGCCCTTAAACACCGCAAAGCGTTCGGCCTCGCCGAGTACAGTGCAGCCCTTATGAAACAAAAGCTCGAAAAGCACAGCCTTTGCGAACAGATCGACCTCGTTGCCTGCGTGCCGATGTCAAAGAAAAAGCTGAAAAAGCGCAGATATAATCAGGCGGCGGTGATAGCAAAGCACCTGTCCGCAGTACTTGAAAAGCCGCTTGATGCGCACCTGCTCACGCATTTGCCTACACTCACCGAGCATCATAAGCTTTCAAGGGAGGATAGGATAAAAGACGCGCAGGAAAGCTATTTTCCAAACCCGAAGCATAGCAGTATCAGCGGTAAAACAGTCCTCTTGTGCGATGATGTGTATACAACGGGCGCAACAGTCAATGCCTGCGCAAAGTGCCTTAAAGATATGGGCGCAAAGAAAGTCATCGCAGCCTGCATAGCTTACACAAAGCCCGCAGAGACGCACAATAAAGAAAGTTAGAACGAACTAACTCTAAAAAATCTGTTAAGGACTTGAAAATCGGGAACTTATGTGATATAATAAATTGAATAGGTATTGCCAAATTATTCGCATTGCGGTAAAAGGAGTGGTATCATGATAAAGTATAAGAACCATCTTGGAACTATCGGCATCTCAACAGCGTATTTAAGACAGCTTATTTCAAATACTGCGGAAAGCTGCTTCGGCGTAGCAGGACTTAATGCCTACGGCGCAAAACAAGGCGTTTATGCCATGCTGAAAAGAGAGAATACCACCAAAGGCGTTATAATCTCGCAGGACGGTGACGAACTGGTGGTAGACCTGCACATCACCGTTACCTACGGCGTTAATGTCGGCGCTATCGTTGACAGCATAATACATAAAGTCAATTATGTGCTGACCAACGAAGCGGGTGTGTCAGTCAAAGCGGTCAACGTTTATGTTGACGAAATGACAGACTGAATAATGGCGCAGTCTTTCGTATCATAGATTAGGAGGAAAGAACAGTGATAAACGGAAATATGCTGCGCCGTGCATTTATCAGCGGTGCGCACAGTATCACAAACAAGAAAAAGTCGGTGGACGAGCTGAACGTTTTTCCTGTGCCTGACGGCGATACAGGTTCAAATATGTCCATGACCATAAATAACTCGGTGGCTGAACTTGAAAACCTCGAGGACAGCGTGGCTTGCAGCACCGTTGCAAGCACTGCGGCTTCCTGCCTGCTGAGGGGCGCAAGGGGCAACTCGGGCGTTATTCTCTCGCTGATATTCAGGGGCTTCGCAAAGGGTCTTGCGGGCAAGAACGAGATGTCGGCGGAGGACCTTGTAAATTCACTGGAACTTGGCGTTCAGGGCGCGTACAAGTCTGTTATGAAGCCCACTGAGGGCACTATACTCACCGTTGCGAGAGAGGCGGCTGAAAAGGCAAGGGCATCGCTGAGGTCTACCAATGACGTGAGAGCGATAATGGCTGACATATGCACTCAGGCGCGCGAAACGCTGGACAAGACCCCCACACTTCTGCCTGCACTGGCTAAGGCGGGCGTTGTCGATGCGGGCGGCATGGGTCTGGTCATAATATTCGAGGCTATGCGCGATGTTTTCGACGGCGGCGAGATAGTCGAGCAGACTGCTCAGGCGGCTGTACAGAACCAGCATAACCACGTTGAAGATGCTGTCACCACTGATACTTTCTCATCGGTAGTGGGTCAGTATGATGCTGTGATAAACTTCACCTACTGCACCGAGATGCTGATAACAAAGAAGCCCGACTGCGATGACCCCATCAAGCTGAGGGCTTATCTGGAAACCATCGGTGACTGTGTTGTGGTGGTGGACGATGACGAGATAATCAAGGTACATGTACACACCAACAATCCGGGCAAGGCTATCGAAAAGGGGCTTGAGTTCGGGTATATAAACTTCCCGAAAGTGGAAAATATGAAGTTACAGCACGAGAAGGAGCAGAAAAAGGCGAAGAGCACTTTTGTTCCCGCCGAGCAGGAGAAAGATTTCGGCTTTGTGGCTGTGGCTGCGGGAAACGGCGTTGAGGCGCTGTTCAAAGATGTGGGCGTTGACTGCGTGGTCAAGGGCGGTCAGACCATGAACCCATCTACACAGGATATTTTAGAGGCTATAATGAGCTGTCCCGCAAAGACGGTGTTCGTTCTGCCAAACAACAAGAATATAATCATGGCGGCTGAGCAGGCTGTGAAGCTGGCTGACAGAAAGGTATGCGTATTGCAGACAAGGACGATACCTCAGGGCATGTCGGCTATGCTGGCGTTCGACCCCGAAGCTGACTTCAACACGAACCGCATCGAGATGACTGCGGCGATAGAGAAAGTTTCAACAGGGCAGATAACTTTTGCCGCCAGGGACTCGGACTATGAGGGCAGAGACATCAAGCAGGGCGAGATACTGGCGATGGACAACGGCAAGCTGTCATTTGTTGAGAAAGACCTTGCTAAGGCGGCTTTCAAGCTGACGAAGAAGCTGGTAAAGGGCGACAGTTCGTACATCACCATAATTTACGGTGCTGATGTCACCGATGATGCGGCTGAGGCGCTGTACAAGCAGATAAGCACGAAATTTTCGGGACTTGATGTAAACCTGATAAACGGCGGACAGCCTGTTTATTACTATATCATATCGGTAGAATGACAGACAAGAGTCGCGTTGATGCGCGGCTCTTTTGTATTTGGGAGGTCAGAGATGAATTATAGGAAATATGAAGAACTGCTCAGAAGAACATATAGAACAGCTCCGGCTCCGCTGGAAAGCGGTGTGCAGGCGCTGGTGTTCATGTATCTGGACGAATTGTTTGAAAACTGCATCGGATATGAGCCTGTTATTATTGACCGTATGAGGAAAGACTCGGTTTATGGTACATGCGGCGGTGTATCCGATATTGCGATAGTGCGGAATGATCTTGATTATGATAATTCAAAAATAGATAAAGACACAGAGAAAAGTAAGATACGTTTCTGTGTTGAAGTCAAAAAAGTAACGGAATCAATAGATAAAGATAAAGATAATTACCGTATACAGTTCCTTGGGCATTTATTGACATTCGGCGAGGGTATGATCACTAATGGCAAAAAGTGGGAACACTATCGTTTTGAGCCTTCGGAGAATGATAAAAATATACTAAAACCAATGATAGAGAAATACATCACATTGAATGAAAAGAAGGAAAAGACAGAGGAAGAGAATGAACAGTTAAAAAGTCTTAAAAATAAGATAACGGAACATCACAGTGTAAAAGAATTGTTTAAAAACCCTTTGGTCAGTTTTGAACTTGTAAAGCATAAGGACAAGAAACTGAAAGTTGACCCGAACATTTTCCTTGAACTGACAAAGTATGTATGCGTGCTGATACAGGAGCTTAACAAGATAGAGGTGGTAAAATAATGGACAGATTTTTTGCGGTCATCTCGCGTATGAAGTACATAAACCGCTGGGCACTGATGCGCAATACCATCAAGGAGAATATCAGCGAACATTCGCTGGAAACGGCGTTTATCGCCCATGCACTGGCGCTGATAAGGAATGAGAGGTTCGGCGGGAATGTCAATGCCGAGCGGTGCGCTCTGCTGGCGATGTACCACGATACCACCGAGATAATCACGGGAGACCTCCCGACACCGATAAAGTATTACAGCAAGGAGATAAAAGGTGCTTACGACGAGGTGGAGGAAAAGGCGAAAAACACGCTCATCTCCTATCTGCCCGATGACCTGAAAAAGTATTATGGACCTCTGCTGGGTCACACGGAGGAAGAGGCTGAACTGTGGAAGCTGGTCAAGGGGGCTGACAAGCTGTCGGCACTGATAAAATGCATCGAAGAACGCAAGATGGGCAACGCAGACTTCGCATCTGCCGAGAAAGCCACCGTTGAAGCCATTCACGCGCTGAATTTGCCCGAAGCTGAAGTTTTTATGGAGGAATTCATACCCGCTTACGACCTCACGCTTGATGAACAGGCGTGAAGTCGCTGCAGGCGGCGGGGAATGTCAGGCAAAAATATGACATATCCAAAAAACGATTAAAATGTGCAGGAAAATTTGTCTTTAAAAAAGTTGCATTAATGGAAGAGATGTGTTATAATAATAGATGTATTTCCAATGATATGAGGGATAAATTATAATGCACGAGAAAAAGATAGGCTCAAGCTACGGCAAACTGATGATGAACACCATCATTTTTGCCATCGGCTCTTTCAGCTCGAAAGTGCTGGTGCTGCTGCTTGTGCCGATATATACAAATCATCTGACCAGTGCGGAACAGGGCAAGACCGACAATCTTACCATGATAGCCAACTGGATGATACCCCTCGCGACACTGACCATCAGCGAAGCTATAATACGCTTCGGGCTTGACAAGGCTTACGACAAGAAGAAAGTCTTTACGCTGGGCAATATCGCCTGCGGTGCAGGTATGCTCGCATTTGCGGTGATATTGGGGCTGGTGCGGCTGATAGGGGTCGCGGATAAGTGGATAAGCGGGTACACGATACTGCTTTTCCTATATGTGTTCATGTCGGGCATCAAAACGCTTTACACGACTTTCGTGCGGGCGATGGAGAAAGTCCGATTGTTCGCAGCGGCGGGAATAATCGCAACGTTTTTCACGCTGCTGTTCATGGTGCTGTTCTATCTGGTGCTGCCCGATGATTTTCTGGGGGCGGGCACAGGTATAGAGAAGTACCTGCTGTGTACGATACTTTCCGATGCTATAACAGCGGTGTTCGTTACCGTAGCCGCAAAGCTGTGGAAGTATATCGACTTTAAGGATATTGACCGTGAACTGCTGACGACGATGCTTCAATACGCTGTGCCGCTGATACCCGCACAGCTTCTGTGGCTGATAACAAACGGTTCGGACAGCTTTATGACCACCCACTATCTGGGTGAGGGCAGAAACGGCGTTCTTGCGGCGGCTTATAAGATACCTAACCTTGTGGCGACGGTGTACATGATGTTCGGGCAGGCGTGGAACATGTCTGCCATAACAGAGAACGACTCGGAGGACAGGGATACCTTTTATGAGAAGGTGTTCGACTTCAACCAGAGTTTGCTTTATATACTGGCGGCAGGCTGTCTGCTGGTGGTACAGCCGATAACTGCCATATGGATAGGCGCATCGGTGCGCGAATGCGTGAAGTATTCGCCGCTGCTGATATATTCGACCATATTCTCATGCCAGACGACTTTCATGGGAAGCATCTATCTGGCAAGCAAGCAGACCACAAGATCGCTGGTGACAAGCGTTATATCGGGCGTTATCAATGTAGGGCTGAATATCGTGCTGATCCCGACCATCGGGCTGTACGGTCCTCCCCTTTCGACGGTGGCGGCTTATATGACGGTGTTCATCATACGCGCTGTTGACACGAGAAAGATAGTGCCGTTCAGGATAGATATACGCAAGATGATAGCCAGCAACGTGCTGATAGTCATAATGACGGGCATACTGCTGATCGAACCTGACATGTGGCACCACAAGATATTCTACCTGATAGTGCTGGCACTGTTCTGTGCGGTGTTCGTGATAAATATGGATGCTATCAGCAGTCTGCTCTTCCGCTACCTGCCTAAAAGCATCGCGGAGAAGGTCACTTCGCTCAGTCCCAAAAAGCTGTCGCTGATAGCGGCGGGGCTGGTGGCTTTCGCAGGGCTGAACATTCTTTTCAAGGCGATACCGCTGATGATACTGCTGGCGGCAGGATATGTTTTCGGCTTCCACATAGATGCGCCGAAGATATTCAGCGTGTGCGGCGTAGTATGTGCGGCGCTGGTGTTTTTCCTGATAGCACCCGTACTGGGCGGAGGACTGCTTTTCGTCATGTGGGCAGCACCGATAGTCAAGTACAGGAGGAAAATATACATCGTGGCGGCTGTGGTATCGCTGGATATTTTCATAGGTGCGCTGACAGGCAGCGAGCTGGGCATCTTCCTGTTTTTGGTAGAGCTTATAACGGTGATGGTCGTTTACAGGAAAAAGATAGCAGATTTCGTGCTGGATTATATCGAATACGGCACGCTGGGACCCATCGACAAAGTCACCGAGAAGATACCTCGCCGCAGGAAAAGCGGTGCGGATAATAACAATACTGCCGATGATGAATAGCATCAGCGGCTGAAAATAAAGGAGAGATCTATTATGGCAGAATTAAAGTTTGAGATCGTAGAGCATATTGGTGTGCTTTCGGAAAACGCTAAGGGCTGGACCAAAGAGCTGAACAAGGTAAGCTGGGGCGAGCATGCACCTAAGTACGACATCAGAGACTGGTCACCCGACCACACAAGAATGGCTAAGGGCGTGACACTGACCGATGAGGAGCTGGATGCACTGAAAGCAATACTCAACGGTGAGGTAGAGGACGATATAGACGAGTCAAAGATGCTCTGATATGATAGACTAAGCCCGTCAGCACCGTCTGACGGGCTTTTTTTGCGGTAATGCCGATAATACACAGCAAATGCCGCAGACTTGTTATGGCGGGATATAAGTCTTGTACCAAAAGGATGAACCAAAAAAATGACCGTAAGTTGGACATCTTTTACAACATATCTGGTCAATTTTGTGTGATTTGTACTAAAGGGATAAGAATTTTAACAAAATGTAAAACTTGCATTGATGGTTAAATGATAATCGAATGTTCATATCAAATTAATAATTATCTGATATAATTAAATACGTAAAAGCATATTAAACAATTATCGGAGGATATACGTATATGGAGCAGCATGGTATAAGCAAGCTGGACCTGAAAAGACGAAACAGAATGCAGGTCCTCAAAATACTCAAGCAGAGAGGTCCTACGTCAAGAATAGATATTGCAGGCACTCTCGAACTGACAAGGGCAGCTGTTACTATCATCACCAATGAGATGATCGAACAGGGCATCATCCAGGAGATAGGCGAGTACAAGCATGTAACAGAAAAAGCCCCGCGCGGCAGAAAGAAAATACTCATCGACATCAACCACCACTACAAGTTCGTGATAGGTGTCACTATCGAGGAAGATATTGTCAGCGTTGGTCTGTCAACATTGGCGGGCGCTGTGCTGGACAAGAGAAACCTTTCTATCGACCATACTATCGAATACAATGCTATATTTGACTTTGTCAGAAAGTCCATAAAGGAAGTACTGGCTGACAACTGCCTTGACAAAAACTCGATACTCGGCATCGGCTTCGGCATTTTCCCGACCATGTATGAAAAGCTGGGCATTGATGTCAGGGACGGCATACCCGATTATACAAAGGTACGCGGTGTTATCAAGGGCTATACCGATCTGCCGCTGGTATTCGATAACTCTGTAAAGGGCACAGCTATGGCGAATATCGACTTCCTCAAGACCAAAGACCCCAACAGACAGAACATAGCGTTCCTTCAGTACGGCAACAACATGAACTTCGTCGTTACCAATCTTAATGAGCCTATTTTCTCGTATGATAACAGAACAGGCTTCGTTGACAAAATGATAATCAACCCTTACAGCGAGAGAGTGTGCGAAAAGTGCGGCAGAAGGGGCTGTGTCGAGAATGAGATAACCCCGTCGGCAACTTTCTATAAGCTGGAAAAAGTATATTCTGCTGACAAGACACCTTATCTGTATGAGGTATCAAAGGGCAATTTCAAGAATGTCAACATGGACATGGTGCAGGTGGCTTACGACAAGGACGACCCTGCTGTTAAAGAAGTTATCGACAGCGAGATAAAGCTGACTGCGGTGCTGATAAACAACCTGTTTTTCTCCACCAACCCACAGAAGATAGTGCTGCACCACTTCACCAACCACACCAATAACGAAGTGGATTTCAACCGCATCAGAAATGCGCTGAATGAGATCGCAGGTGCGACAGTAGCGGGCAAGATAGAGACTTCTATCATCGAGGATAAGCATCGCTTCCTGTCAGGCTGTGCATTGGCTATCAGAGAGCTTTTCTTCAACCGCGGCGGTTTTGATACTAACGCTTAATATTCTCCCCGTGGGCAGTGCCTGCGGGGATTTTTTATGGAGGGTAAAATGTTTGAGTACAATAATTCTCCCGCATTGGAGTATATATTCGGATTTTCGCATTCGGGAAAGCCTGTCAGAGACCTTAGCAGAACGCGCAGACTTCTGGCGGCGCTGGGCGACCCGCAGGAGCGGCTGAGGTTCGTGCATATCGCGGGAACTAACGGCAAAGGCTCTACGGCGCGTATGTTTGACGGCGTGTTCGTCCATGCGGGGCTGAAAACAGGGCTTTTCACATCGCCGTTCATCATAGAGTATGCCGACCGCATTCAGGTCAACGACGAGAACATCAGTGTCAAGGCGCTGGAACGGCTGGTGGAGAAGGTTCGCACTGTGGTGGATAAACTTCCCGAAAAAGCGGAGTTTTCGCAGTTTGAGATAACGCAGGCGATAGCTTTCCTGTACTTTGTGGAGATGAAATGCGACATCGTCGTGCTTGAAACAGGGCTGGGCGGTCTGCTTGACTGCACAAATGTCATCAAAAGACCTCTGCTGACGGTCATCACGAAAGTTGACCTTGACCACACTGCCATACTGGGCGACACGGTGGAGCTTATCGCGGAACAGAAAGCGGGCATAATCAAGCAGGGCTGTCCCTGTGTGCTTAGTGCGGGCAACTGCACGGCTGTCGGGCAGGTGGTGCGTAAAAAGGCTGACAAGATGGGCGCTGAGCTTGTTATACCCGATACTGACAAGCTGGAGGTGCTGCACAGGGGGCTGCATACAACGCTGTTCAACTATGACGGTCTGGCGGCGCATACTTCAATGGCGGGAGAGCATCAGGTGATGAATGCGCTGTCTGTCATTGAGGGGTGCAGGTTACTTGCGGATAAGCTGAAACTCAGTGATGATGATATTGCTGAGGGCATCGCGGCGGCAGTCCTTCCCGGACGCACGGAGATACTTTCGACAAAGCCCCTTGTCATGCTTGACGGCGGACACAACCCCGACGGCATTCGGGCGCTGGCAAAAGTCATACGCGATAAAGCACCCGTCCGCGCGATAATAGGCATGTGCGGCGACAAAAATCTGCGGGCGGCACTGGGGGAGATCATCCCGTTCGTTGACAGCTTTGTGACTGTTGACGGTTTCTCCGACCGCGCCGAAAATGCGGGCGAGCTGGCTGAGCTTATCAATCAGCTGGGCAGCAAGGCGCGTAAGGCTGAGGGAAGTCTCTTAGAAGAATACGAAAAAATGAAACGTGACAACGCCTACGGTCTGACACTTGTGTGCGGATCGCTGTATCTTGTATCAGCGATGAAAGCGGCGTTGGCTGATAAATAACGGGACGAGCGGCTCATGCCATCAGTTCCTGACAGATATGACCATAGAAAGTGTGATAATATGAAATTGTTTATAGCATCTGATATACACGGTTCGGCTTACTGGTGCGAAAAGATGATAAGCGCCTTTGAGGAAAGCGGCGCTGAAAAGCTGATACTGCTGGGAGATATACTCTATCACGGTCCACGCAACGACCTTCCGCAGGATTATGCGCCGAAAAAAGTCATAGCGATGCTAAACCCGCTGAAAGACCGCATTCTCTGCGTGCGCGGCAACTGTGATACCGAAGTCGATCAGATGGTGCTGGATTTCCCGATAATGGCAGAATATGCCCTGATATATGCAGACGGTTCAACAATATTCGCCACCCACGGGCATAAATTCAACTGCGATGATTTACCGCCGCTGGGCAAGGGCGACATTCTTCTGCATGGGCATACGCATGTGCCTGTAATAAAAGACTGCGGGGATTTTACTTACATAAATCCGGGTTCGGTGTCGATACCTAAGGAAAATTCGGCTCACAGTTACTTAATTTTTGAGAACGGAAAGTTTACATTTGGTGAATTGTAAAAATTTCGCAGTTAAAATTGTGTAAAAAGACAAAAAAATATTCACCCTCTTGCAATATTTGTTCCAATATGATATAATCATATTAACAAATGTAGTATGCCCTTTAGGGTATGGGGGTGAAATGATGGAAGATAATTACAAGCTAAAAGCCGGCGTATGCATTTTTGACTTGACAAACGGCGGAAAGATCATATCGGTAGACAATGACCTGTTCGGGTTCACAGGATACAGTCAGGACTATGTCAAAGAGAACGAACTTACAGTATATTCGCTTTTTGATAAAGCGTTCCGCGAAAGCACAGAAACTGCACTTAACGATGCGGCAAAAGAAAGAAGATCTTTCTGTATACGACAGCCGATGAACTGCCGTGACGGCAGTTCGCTGTTTGTGCATTGCTGCGGCAATATGCATGATCTCTCCCGTGTGGAGATGATAATAAGCGACTGCAAGTGCCATGAAAGTCTCGACGGCGCAGAGAAAAAGCTGATGCGGCAGATCACCGAACAGAAGGAAAAACTTCATATGATAGCCGATAACACCGATGATGTGTACTACCAGTATGATGTAAAGCATGACCTGATGCAACTGACGGTCAGCATAACAAGGTTCAGGCTTGATTATGACAATTGCCTGGAGAACTTTCTTGGCAGCAGGGCGGCTGAGGAATTTTTGCACCCCGATGACGCACAGGCTTATTTCGATGAGTGGGAAAAGGCTCTGAAAAAGCCCACAAAGGGGACTATGGAGTTCCGCACTAAAGCGTATGATGACGAGTACTGCTGGTACAGCGATGCTTATATCAGCTTTGCTGATGAGAGCGGCGAAGTCACGGAGGTATTCGGGCGGCTGGCAAACATTCAGAAGCTCAAAACACTGACAAGTCAGGCAGACAGTGACTCGGAGTACATCAAGTATCTGCTCCAGTCTGACCAGCTTACAGGGCTTTACAACCGCAAGGGCTTCACCCAGCAGGCAGGCAGTCTGCTCAGCAGGCGGGAAAAGGGATATGTCTACGCACTGGTATATTCCGATATAAACGACTTCTCCTACGTCAACGAGAACTTCGGGTATGAGACAGGCAACACGATGCTCAGGGATTTCGCCGAATGCCTGCGAACAGGAGAAACTTTTGTTATGGGCTGCCGCATATACTCTGATTTCTTCATAACGCTCTGCCGTGCAAAGACAAGGGCAGAGCTTATAAAGAGCGTTGAGACAGAGAATACAGATTTTACCGCTTTGCAGAAGCTGAAATTCCCGTCGGGCGACATTCGCATTTCCTGCGGCATGTACATACTGCCTGAGGACGAAGTTGAGCTGAATACCGCCATAGACAATGCAAATCTGGCAAGGAAAAGCGTAAAGCATTCATCAAGCATTCTTTGCGGCATATATTCGCAGAGAATGCGAATGCAGAAGCTGTATGAGCAGTCCATCTGCAACGAACTGCATGCGGCGCTTGACAGCGGGCAGATAGAGATGTTCTTACAGCCCAAGTTCCATCTGGAAAAGAGGGTCATCATCGGCGCTGAGGCGCTGGCAAGGTGGCGCAATCCCAACGGCACATACAAAATGCCGTTCGAGTTCATACCCGTGCTGGAAAAGGTGGGCTACATTGACGAGCTTGACTTCTTCATTTACGAAGAAGTGCTGAGAACGCTGGATAAATGGAAACGCGATAACAAGGAACTTCTGCCAATATCGGTCAATTTCAGCCAGCACCATATAACTCAGCCTAAGTTTGTGGAAAACATCATCGAAACCGCAAACAGGTTCAAGGTCGATAAGGGCTTTGTAGAGCTGGAGATAACCGAATCGTGCTTCTCGGGTGACACGCAGGCACTTTTCTCGGTCATGGACAGGCTGAGGAACGAAGGCTTTAAGGTCAGCATAGATGATTTCGGCATCGGGTATTCGACGCTTAGCGTGCTTATGAACGCACCTGTCGATATTGTCAAGATAGATAAGTCTTTCATCGACAATATCGAGCGCAACAAGAATGACAGAGACTTTGTTGCCAACATGTGCAACCTCATAGACACTGCCAACAAGGATATAATCTTTGAGGGCGTTGAAACAGATGCGCAGGCGGCTATACTCTGTCAGAGCGGCTACACAAAAGCGCAGGGCTGGCTTTTCGACAAGGCTATGCCGCTGAGCGACTTTGAAAGCAAGTACATGTATATCTCCGATGAAAATAAATGACAGAAAAGCGGCATTCCGAAAACGGAGTGCCGCTTTTTTACAATGTCGCTTCAGAAGCGACCACTTTCCCCGAGAAATATGTTATCATATAGTCACAGTAAAGGAACAGCCCGAAACAAGGCTGAACATGATACATATTTTTAAGGAGGAACAATTATGAAAAACAACAGAAACGACCTCACCGAACTGGTTTTCGTACTCGACCGCAGCGGTTCAATGGCAGGACTTGAATCCGATACCATCGGAGGTTTCAACTCGCTGATAAAAGATCAGCGCTCCGCAGAGGGCAAAGCTCTGGTAACAACGGTGCTGTTCGATACCGAATTCATCTACGTCCATGACCGCGCCGACATCGACACAGTTGCCCCCATGACCGAACGCGATTACGTTCCGCGCGGCTGCACCGCCCTGCTTGATGCGGTGGGCATGACTATCCGCCACATCGCAGGCATACACAAATACGCCCGCCCCGAAGATGTCCCCGCAAAGACCATCTTCGTCATCACCACCGACGGCATGGAAAATGCCAGCCGCGAATTCAGCTACAACAAGGTCAAAGCCCTCATCGAAAAAGAACAGGATAAGTACGGCTGGGAGTTCATCTTCTTAGGCGCGAACATTGATGCCGCCGCCACCGCAGGTTCAATGGGCATCGCTCACGCCTCAAACTACAAGGCAGATGAGAGCGGCACTCGCCTGATGTACGGCGCAGTCAACAAAGCAGTCCGCTGTATGCGCGAATGCGCTCCCATGCCTGCCGACTGGAATGCCGAGATGGAAGAAGATGCCAAGCGCTGACACTTATTCTCCGCAGATGTCAACAAATCCGTAATCGCCTATCTTCCGTTCGATCACGCACTTCGTCAGGTCGAACCACCGCTCGCAGTCATCAAGGATCATCGCATCTGCCGTGACTACGAGCGGCTTTGTTTTCAATATAGCATCAACAGGGTTCTCGATAAGCACTTCCAGTTCAAAGGGAAGTTCGCCGCACACCTCGAAAATGCGCCCTTTCAGCCGTCCCGAATTGGACACGGGCGCGTCCAGATAGATGACCGCCCGCTTCACGCCAAGTTCGCCCAGCGTTTCGCACATCGCCTTTATAGCGAGATCTGTCTGTTCTATCAGCCGATATGTGCCGTGCAGCCCCGCAAGATCTCTCACCGTGCCGTCCATACAGCGAAACAGCATCGACTGCGAATAAGCTATCTCCAGCGATATTACCGTGTTGAAGCCGTCGATGTACAGCGTTTCGCCCGAAAGTTCATCAGCACCGACCTCTTTAGCCTTTCTCTCAGCAATATTCTCCTGCGGCGATACCACCCGCGCCAGTGCCAGTCTCTGCCGCTCGCTCAGCAGATAGTGATTTCCCACAAAAGTTGTGACGCTCTTCACAGGGTAGCCCCTGTCCAGCAGGTAGCCGACTTCCTCAGCCGCCTTTCGCAGAACGGTCTGCGCCTTATCGGAAAAATCCCGCTCATCAGTCGGCATAAAGCCGCGTTTTGCCTGTTTTGCCATATCTTCACCTCATATCTTCTCGAACCTGCATCTGCCGCCCACTTCTTCGTTCCACATCTCAGCGGGGCGCACCCACATACCGCCCTCGCCGTACAGTGCGCGGTAGACCACCACAGGCTCCAGCGTTTCGGAATGTTTCGCCACCCCGATGACCTCATACTCATTCCCCTTATAGTGGCGGTATCTGCCCGCAGGTATCGCTTTTACAGCCTCTTCAAAAGTCATATTTATCTCCTTTCACAAATAGACCCCCGACATGTGCCGAGGGTCTTGCTGTTTAACTCATTATGACTATCCCTTTAGCACACCAACTAAAAATATACGCCAAGAACATCAAGTTCTGTATAGCCGCTGTTTTTGTGGTGTGTCAGCGGGATAACCACATAACTTATTTATCACATCTCGCGGTAATCTATCATACCGTAAGTAGCTTCGCCTGTTCTGTTGGTCATCTCCTTCAGTGCAGATACAACAGCAGTATCAGCTTCGCCGCTTCTCTTGATAACAGCTATCTTGTACTTAGGATAGATAGCGCCCAGGTTGTCGATCTTCTCAGGTACCATCAGCTGTCTGAACGCTGTATTGACATCGTTCAGCACCTGTTCAGGTGCAGGCTGACCGTTCTCAGTGGGTACCATTACCACGAACTCGTCCGAACCTGTACGATAAACCGCCCTGTCAGGGAAAATATCATTGAGCGTTTCAACAGTCCTTACCAGCAGTCTGTCGCCCGCATCGTTGCCGTATCTTGTGTTTATCTCACTGAAACCGACTATGTTGAACATCATAAAGTAGCATGGCTTAGCCGCACTTACATCTGCTTTCTCCATATCCATAGCGAAAGATACACGGTTGTTTGCGTTTGTCAGCACGTCCTTGAACATCGCGGTGTTCAGCGACTGTCTTGTCTGTGCGTTCTTTGCGATAGTAGAAACCAGCTTCTGGTTGATCCTTTCCTGTCTCTTGTTGATGAAGAAGAATACTGCTGTCAGCACGATAACGATGATACCGAAAGCGCCCAGGAACATTCTCATGGCGTAAGTCAGTGAGTAAACGTCCGACTTAGGTGCATTTATCATAAACAGCCAGCCGTACTTTGCTATGTAAACATAGCTTGAAACATAGGTCTTGCCGCCGTCAGTGTACTCCAGCTGACCGTTGCTGTCCTCCTTCTTGTCAGCAAATTCTTCGCAGAGCTTTTTCAGCTCGGGTATATCGACAGCCTGACCGACTTTATCCCCGTTATCATGGAATACGTATGTAGAATCCTCAGCCTTCAGCATGTAGTAGAATGCATTTTTCAGTGCTGACTGTTCGTTCAATGCCTGAACTTCCTTGTCAGCCTCATTCTTGTTAGCGCCCGAGATCCTGTCCAGTGTGTTTATCAGACCATTTGTCCTGATACCCATGCCCACCAGACCGATAGCCTTGCCGTTAGCACCGTAAACAGCCTTATACATAGAAACTATCTGCTGACCCGATGCAGGCGACATAATAATACCTGTGTTATAAACATTATTGCCCTTGTTGGTAATGGCATCCTGCAGCTGCACCAGCTTTTCACCTGTTCTTGTAGCCTTGCCTATCGAACCCATCATGGTAGAGTGGGTAAGAACTGTGGTGTCCCACTTAGATATGTACAGACCCTCAAGATAAGGTATATCCAGTGCAAAATCTCTTGTGAACTTCTGTGCTATCTGTGTCTTTTCCTCGTTATCGGGATCTTCCAGCAGTTCAGCGACCTGTGCCGCCTTGCTGAAGTCTTTCAGCTGTCTTTCGGATACCTCAACGTAGTTCAGTATTACCTGCGCACGCTCATCAGTGGTCATTTTCAGGTGCGCATCTGAATTTTCTCTCGTTCTCAAACTGATTATCTTAGTTATCGCCAATACCAGTCCCAGCATGATTATCAGCTGGAATATCAGTACCAGGTTCAGCGATATACCGCTTTTTTTCTTTTCCTTCTTCTTATCCTTAGCCATATCTTTATACTACCCTTTCTCTGACCGCACATCACCGTGCAGCTTATTTACTGTGATATTTTCAAGTCGTTATACTGCGTTCATGCTGTTTCTAGCCGAACAGACCAAAAAGCCCTTTTTTCTTCTTTTTGCTTGTCAGCTCTTCCAGGAACTCCTCGTCCTCTTCCTCATCGGTCTCCGCCGCACTCATCAGGCTGCTGACACGGTTTTTCAGCAGATCGTTTTTTGAAGTGCCGCCCGAGCCTGCCCCATCGGGAAGCTGCGATGACTGCATCGACTGTAAGTTGCCTGAATGCACAGGTGCAGCGCCGAACTGCATCGACTGTACATAACCCGACTGTACGTAACCTGACTGCACGAAGCCTGACTGTATATAGCCCGACTGAACAGGTGCCGCCGCAGGCATACCGTTCGGCATGCCGCTGAACGCCCCGTTGGGCACTCCCACTCCCATAAGGTCGCCAATAGGTATCGCCCTGTCAGGCATTATAACACAGCCCATAGCATTATCACGGTTCACCGACAGCACATAGTTCAGGCACCCGCTGCAAGGCAGCATCGGACTCCTGTTGATGGTATCTATAAGCACCATCGAATCAACCGCTGTCTCGTTGCCATAGGTCTGCATATTGTTCATCGCTTCGACCTCAGCATGGACACTCACAGATGAACCGCTCGAATTATCAACATGGCTCACCCCGTTATAGACCCTGCCCGTGCGCGAGAAAACAACGCATATCGTTTCATCGGGTGCAATGAACTCACCACTTTTTGCGCGGGCATTGGCCACTTCCAGTGCTATATTGTAAATGGCCTCAAATGTCATATTTTTTAAACCACCTTTCCTCTGTCTGCTGACTGTACCCAAGTACACCGCAGACCCCTCTCATAACATTATTGTATACCTTGACCAACAAATTGTCAATAGCATATGCTGTCATTTAAACAGATACCAAAAAACTTCGTACACTTGCACAATTTTCACATACCATCGCATGGCATTATGACAACAGCACGATGGGTGTTTATTGCCATAAATTTGTTTATTCTGCTTTAATATCTTAGTTTAAATCAATTGCATGATAGTTTATTCATACAATTTGATCAACTCTTTTTAAATGCCCGAAAATTGCCATTATCACTTTCATGCCACAATAGTCAAATTGCACAATCGTTTATGCCGCACTGCTGCACAGTCCCCTTTTTTGGCTGATATTTCCCGAACCGTTTGCATATTATCAGCAAGATCTGCTGACTAAAAAAGCGTTCCCGCCGTATCACAGCAGGAACACTTTTCCCCATATCTTTTCTATAGCAATCCAACTATTTAAATTCACAAAATCCAGTCGCAAAAGCTCGGATCTATGGATTTTGTGACTGGATTTTGTCTGAATTTTAAGGCGGAT
>NZ_CACWPP010000066.1 GCF_902762735.1 uncultured Ruminococcus sp. | reverse complement strand
CCGAAATCGTGCGGAGTTTGCTCCACGCTCGGTCGGGTATCTTGCCCTGATTATGCTCGGTTTCAAAAGTGTGTCCTGTATAGAAGTTCACATTGTTCAACTATTAAAATGGAGACTTCCCAAAAAGCAGATATTTTCCGATATAATATCGTTCACTCGACTATATCACTGTATTACAAAAACGGAGGGAATCGTATGTTATCGACACCTGAATACGCTTTCAGAAAAAGAAAAAAGGTCACAACCGTATTTCGTGGCAAGAAAATCGTCTGGACAGATTTAGAGGAAGCAAAGGCATACATCCTTGAGGGCATGATGAGTTCCGAGGGCGAGGATTATGACCGCTATGCAGCCTTATATTTTCAATTCATTCATGGTATGACTTACTGTATTGATGACGATTAAAAACTCATAGTCTATATACATTTCAAAAAAACAGACCGCAGGATTTTGTTCCTTGCGGTCTGTTTTTGTTTTATTCGATTGTGAATCTGTTTATAGCCGAATCGTAATCGTAAGTCTGCTGTCTGTGTGTACAGCCATAATCGTCCCGCCCATACGTTCCACAAGTGTACGAGCAATTGACAGTCCAAGTCCGGTTGACTTTCGTGCAGCCTCAACAGTGTAGAATCTGTCAAAAAGCTGTTCCACATCAACCGCAGATAATGCTTTCGCTGTATTGGAAAACACGATCTCGCCTGCATCTGAAAGCGAAATTTCCAAGTCGCCATCACTGTATTTGACTGCATTGTTCAGCAGATTGGAGAATACCCGTGATAATGCTGCCTTGTTCAGAGAACGCTCAACCCGCTTGTCTGTCAGCATGATTTTGGGTTCAATGCCTTTGGCTGAAAGAGCAGGATAGAAACTGCTGATGCTCTCTGCAAGTACCTGATTGACAAAAACGCACTCCATTTCCATGTCCGTTTCATCAGACACGATAACAGAATAGCGAAACAGTTCCTCTGTGAGCTGTTTCATAAGATCGGCACGTTCTTTTATAATAGCGAGGTAACGAGTGCGTTTTTCAGGCTCATCCGTTTTCTGGATCATATCCAGATAGCCAAGAATCGCTGTCAGCGGTGTGCGCAGATCATGGGAGATATTTGTAACTGCATTTTTCAGCTCACTGTTTCCCTGATGATACTGCAAGTGTTCTCTCCGCAGAATCCGAAGCTGTTTATTGATACTGTCCGCAAGGAATCGCATATCCCTGTCATGCGATGATATATGCAGCAGTGTGTTCGTATCGGTTTGCAATCTGTCGGATAATTCGGATACAATCTCCCGTGCAGTTTTTTTCATCAGAATGATTTTTACGCACAGAACAGTAATAATGAGACACAACAGACTGTAAACCATACTACACTCCCTTATTTCATATCTTCCCGCCGGAACAGGCTGATTCCGACTGCAAGCGAAAGCAGAATGACTACGCAGGAATAGACAGGCATACGCATCAGTTTCTCAGGTGCAAATGCGCCTTCTGCAAGCTGCATACTCTGTGAGGACGGAAGAATATCTGCTACAACCATCAAAGCTTCTCTTTCTTTTCCTCTGACGTATGCCGGATTGGGCTGATGCTGATCGTTTACATCTCCGTTATAGGTCACAAGAATATCAGCCGTCATATATTCCGGCTCATTCAGCTTTTGCATAACAGATGCCCCAGCCAGCATGATAAAGATCGCAAACACGAGTGAAATGACTGCTCCGGCTGATTTGCTTTGCACCAGCATCACAAACATCTGCATCAGAGTTGTATATACCATTGTAATCATAAAGCTGATAAACAAATCGCCGCACATTGCTGAAAAACTTGTTAAATAACCGTTTGTTAGGAAATATCCGCCGATAAAAGAGACAACAACATAGATGAAATACGTCAAAAATACGCCCGCATTGCAGACGATCCAATTCACAAGATAGACCATTGTACGGGAATGCCCAAGTGCCTTTTTATTTCGTATCGTCTTGTCACTGTACTCCGAGCCAATGTGCAGACACACAAAGACCGCAATCAGAATCGGCAGATAAAACGTGCCTGCAAACAGGATACCGTCAGGCGGTTCCGGTTTGGGATTGTTGTGGCGAATGTCAGCCTGCCGGATCAGATACATGGAAAGATACGGGATACAGCCAAACAGGATCGTACCGATCCAATAATAACGATGCCGGAACATTCTATGCAGTTCTGCGGATAACAGATTACTCATGCTTTTCACCTCCCACCAGAGAAATGTAAAAGCTCTCCAGACTCTCGTCATGTTCTTCGACCGAAATGACCTCACAGCCGCGCTCGGCAAGTGCAAGCGTAAGCTGCGTGATATTGGGCTTGGCATAAATGTCGGCAATCTGGTCATCAATGATCTTGTAGTCAACGCCCATCCCGTCAAGAACATTCGCAAGAGCTTTGGTGCTTGTCACATTCAGTCGCACACACTTCCGGCAGACGGCTTCAAGCTCCTTTGCACTCATCTCACGGACGATACGTCCGCTGTCAATAAAGCCGTAATGTGTGGCGAGACGGGACAGTTCATCCAGAATATGCGATGAGATCAGCACCGTGATTTTCTGCTCACGGTTGAGTTTCAGTATCAGCTCACGAATTTCAATGATACCCTGCGGATCAAGCCCGTTGATCGGCTCGTCCAGTACCAGAAAGTCGGGATTTCCGCAAAGCGCAACAGCAATGCCCAGACGCTGGCGCATACCGAGAGAAAAATTCTTTGCGCATTTTCGTCCGGTATTCTCCAAGCCGACAAGTTTCAGAAGCTCAGGAATCCCGTCAAAGCTGGGCATTCCGAGAATCCGGTATTGCTGTTTCAGGTTATCCACCGCCGACATTTCGGAATAGATCGCCGGTGTTTCCACAACTGCGCCCATTCTGCGTCTTGCGTTTGCAATTGCCTTGTCCGAGTGTTTTGCCCCATACAGTTCAAATTCCCCGCTTGTCGGGTGCTGCAATCCGCAGATCAGGCGTATCAGCGTGGTCTTTCCTGCACCGTTCTTCCCAACAAATCCGTAAATTGCACCTTTCGGCACTTGCATGGTCAGACCGTTCAAGGCTGTGAAGCTTCTGTAACGCTTGCATAGTTGATTGGTTTTCAGAACATACTCCATAAGGTTTATCACCTTTCCTTTCTGAAACCAGTATAGCATAAAACAGTTAAGAAAACGGTTAAGGAAAGCGTTAAGAAACGGTTAAGATTTGTCCGTCAGCATAAAGCCGATACCCCAGACTGCTGTGATATACTCCCTGCCGGTGACAACCTTTAGTTTTTTTCGCAGATTGTGAATGTGTATTTTCAGCGAATCCTCGGTGCAGTCCGGCGTGTCCGCACTGATACGCTCCAATATCGTCAGCTTTGCAACGACTTGTCCGGCATTCTGCATCAGGAGCTTCAGAATTGCATATTCCGTCCTCGTCAGCTTTACATCTGTACCATTTACATCAATCGTATGTGTATCGGTATGCAGGGTAATCTCCTGAAAATGCAGCAGTGTTTCCGCCGTGCTGTCATGCTGTTTCCTGAGCTGAACCGTGATGCGTGCAAGCAATTCCTGCAAATCGAACGGTTTTGTGATATAGTCCGCCGCACCGCCCAGCAGAAGCCCTACCTTGTCGGTTACATCCGCTTTCGCACTGACTACAATGACAGGTATCTCCTTAATTTTCGGCAATAACTCCTCACCCGATAATCCGGGGAGCATCAGGTCAAGCAAAATCAGATCAGGCTTGCTCTGTGATAACAGCATGAGGGCTTCTGTACCGGAATACGCCGTTTGTACTGCATAGCCCTTCTCAGAAAGAGCTTCGGAGAGCATATCACTGATGCTTGCATCATCGTCTATTATCAAAATGTTCGGCATAGGCTCACCTCGTCTTTTTTACTATTATAGCACAGTTTTACAGGTATTTCAAGTAGTATGGGTAAACATCATTTTGGGGATACAAAAAAAGGAACAGCGCCTTGACTGTTCCTTTTTTGATATGGAAATTTGCATAT
Source organism: uncultured Ruminococcus sp. (assembly GCF_902762735.1). Taxonomy (GTDB): domain Bacteria; phylum Bacillota; class Clostridia; order Oscillospirales; family Ruminococcaceae; genus Hominimerdicola. Next base: position 13,799 of record NZ_CACWPP010000066.1, on the reverse strand, counting down.
TATAAAACGGAAGCATTCCATATTATAGTTGTTCCTTCTTCAAACTTTTCTTTATAATCCGTGCTTCACAGAAGAAATACATAAAATTCCCTACCCAAAAGACGAATCCAACTCCTATTTCCACCAACACGAATACAGCACCCGTTCCGAACCCTGTTCCGTCCGGTATTCCGCCTGAGATGAAGAATGCAATGATGAATGTTACAGCACAGAGCAATAAGTGTATGATAGTCCTTACAAAGAATGGTATCCGATCTTCCTCATAGATCAGCGTAGAGAGAACAAAACCTACACCGATAAAAATTGCTCCTGTCACGATTCTGGAATATTGATGCGGCAGAACCGTCAGAGAACTGTCAAACACAACGTCAATCATCAGGAGCGATAGCGCAAACATGGCACTGCCATACAATAAGCCATCCCAGATTTTTTTCAGAACTGTTTTTATCATGGCAGCCTCCTATCTCTTTAAATATGCTTTCAAATTCGGTAAGTATGTCCTCGACACATACTCTTTTGAACCGTTTTTCATGTGCAGAAGCATCATACCATTAAAAACAGCCTCCACACTTTCGATTTTTCTGACGTTTACGATAATGGATTTAGAAATACGCATAAACTCCGGTCCGAGGATTTCCTCTAATTCGTACAGACGTTTCCGGCAGCTATAGTCTGCTGTCTCTGTAAAAATTCTGCACCATTTTTTCTCAGCATGAAGGGCAATGATTTCATCGGGCTGTATCATGACAGTCCGGTCATACTGATCTGTTCCGGTTAAAACACTGTCATGTTTCTCAATGATTTCCGCAAGTCTTGATACTTTCTCCGTAACCTGCCTGACATGAAACTCCGCATATTCTTCGGGTATTGCAGGCTCAACCTGTATATTTACTTTCATACACTCTCATGCCCTTCTATCTGTGGATTTTCTTTTATTTTGTAACCTGATGCTTTGCGTACATAATATGCGAAATAAAGGCAAAAAGTAAGAACTCCACGATTGCTGTGCTAACCAGAACAGTCGGATACCAGACTGCCGTACTTCCAAGCATCAGGAATCGCAGGTCTACAAGACTCATCAGCATATTATTGCTCAGTCCAACAGAAGCGGAGGGAAACAGAGCAAGTAGCCAGTTAGCTCCACCGCTGATTGAATACAGAAGTGTAGGCAGAATCACCATAATCAGCGACAACACCATAGATGTTGACGTTTCAGTTGCCTTTGCCGAGATGCAGAGTGACATTGTCGTTACTGCCATACAGCAGAGCCAACCGGAAAAAGCCAGTACGATTTGCAGCTCAAGCAGATTCATATTGGGAAGTGAGTACACAGTATACAGCGACTGCACAGATTCTTTCAATGTCTCGATTCCAAATATCTTATCGGAAATCAGCAAGTGCAAGCCGATTCCAATAAAATATGTCACCGTCACTACGGTCAGCTCTGCAAGAATGGTAGTTATCACCAGTTTGCTTCTTCCGCACACTGTGCAACGTAGAATACTGTCTTCACCAGAGCTGTATCGTTCTGAAAAAACGGGTGCAGCCAATACAGCACTGAGAATCACCAGAATGAGGACAGCAAATTCAATGTAATCAAAAGCATCTCGTGTGTAACCATGAGAAATATAAAACGGAATATTGACCTTATGGAATAGTTGTTGTGCTTTTGCAATCATAGCAGGATCACGCAATATCTGATCTGATTCCATGACAGAAGTTAGTTTTTTCTCCGTGTCATCATAGAAGGAATCAAGAGAATCCACCGATATGGTTCGCAAATCAAAAGGCTCATTTACTTTACTGTAGGTTTGTGTAATCAATCTTAATCGAGATGCAATCGGCTTTACGTCCTGCCAATAGCGCTCAAGAGGAAAATCGCCGCCAATCGGATCAATACCGGTTTCTTCATATAAAGACTGATATGTACGAAGTGCATTTTTTAATTGCTCAACTGTAGCCTCACCATTTCCTGCGCTGCTGCTTTCTTTTATCATACTTAAAGCTGCTGTACCGTGCAAATACACTTTATCTCCATTAGAATCAAGATAATCTGCATCATTGAACTCACTGGCGAGGACTGCCATCAGCATCGGCAAAAAGATAGCCAAAATGATAACGACTCTCGCACGGGTGGATTTCAGAATTCTTTTCAGTTCCTGTACATATAATCTCATTTGGTTGCCTCCTCCATAAAGATACTGATGTAAAGCTGTTCCAAATCATCATATTCATCAGAATCTACGATCCTGTTCAGTTCGCCGTCTTTCATAATCATGACGTGATCTGCTATGTCCTCAATATCAGATACAATGTGTGTTGAGAGAATGATGATTTTATCAGCGGAGGTCGCAGCTAAAAAGTTTCTGAAACGGATTCGTTCGCCAGGATCAAGTCCTGCGGTAGGCTCGTCCAGAATCAGCACAGAGGGGTCATTAAGCATAGCCTGTGCAATGCCTACTCTGCGCTTCATACCGCCGGAGAGTTTTACGATTTTCTTATTTCTCACATCTTCCAACGTAAGAACGGAAAGCAGATTGTTGATACGCTTCTTCGTCACATCATGGGGAACGTCTTTCAGTGCAGCAATATAGTTCAGATAATCGCTCACTGTCAGGTCTTTGCTGAATTGAATCTCCTGCGGAAGAAATCCAAAGACAGACCTGTATTGGCTATTATTGCGGATGTCTTTACCGCAGAATGTGACCTGTCCATGAGAGGGTTCCATAATCCCAGCCATCATTCTCATCATAGTGGTCTTTCCTGCACCATTTGCGCCCAGCAGTCCCCATACTCCGGGTGTAAGATGTGCATTCACACATTTCACTGCCTCTTTCTTCTTGAATCGCTTGGACAGATTTATCATTTCAAGCTCCATATTAGAAGTCCTTTCTACTGTATTTGCCGGCTTCAATTGGAGTTTAACATAAAATGACTTGTCTGTCCAGTGATTTTAACTAAGTGGTATCTGGGGAGAACCAAGTGGTAAATGCAGAGCCTTTGATTTCCGTATAGCTTGTAGCTCATACCTATTGTAGCATAGTTCAAACGAAAAAGCAAGGTGAATGGAACATGAGCTTTATTACAAGACACAGCTTTATATATACGATTTGTACAGAACAACGCACAGGACATTGCGCAGAATTGTAGGATTTGTTTTTTTACAGCCTTTCCGTGCAACTCCCATGCAACATTCATGCAACCACAAACCCTCTGAAAAAAGCTATAATGGTTTCAGGTTCACGAGATAGCGACAGTATCTCAGAGCCGAACACTAAATCTATATATGGAGGGTATCGCATGAAAAGATACAACAACTTCCTGATCGTGGGTATCGACCACGGCTATGGGAACATCAAGACCGCCAACACAGTCACTCCAACAGGCATCACCAAGCTGGATGCAGCACCGACCTTCACCAAGAACACACTCTACTATGACGGGAGCTACTACCTCATCGGTGAGGGACACAAAGAGTATCTCACCGACAAGTGGGAGGACAATGACAACTACCTGTTCACGCTGATGGGGATTGCCCGTGAGCTGAAACGTGAGGGCATCACTTCCGCAGACATTCACCTTGCAGTCGGACTGCCGCTGACATGGGTGAACCGCCAGCGTGAGGACTTTCGCAAGTATATGCTCCAGAGGGAAAGCGTGGACTTCAAGTATGAGGACAGGCTCTACTCCGTCCGCATCATCGGGTGCAGCATATTTCCGCAGGGCTATGCCGCAGTTGTCCCGAACCTTAAAGAAATGACCGGACTGAATATGCTTGCCGACATCGGCAACGGCACGGTCAACATCATGAAGATCAACAACCGCAAGCCAATCACTACGCAGAGCTACACCGAGAAAATGGGTGTCAATCAGTGCGTCAAGGCAGCATCGAATGCCATGATGAACAAGCTCGGCGTGACCATAGACGAGAGCATCATCCAGAGCATGATTCGCTATGGAAATGCTGATATTGACAGCGAGTATGCGGAGGTTCTCCGTCAGGCAATCAGCGAATATGCCGACAGCATCTTCTCCCTGCTCCGCAAGTATGAGTATAACCCGAAGCTAATGCGGCTCTACATCACGGGCGGCGGCGGTAAGCTGATTCAGAACTTTGGCACTTATGAGCATGACCGTGTGACGATCATCGAGGACATTTGTGCATCTGCAAAGGGTTACGAGGAATTTGCAGTGGCACAGCTTAAAAAGGAGGGAAAATGATATGGTGAAAATGACCTGTTTCCGCTTCAATCTGGATAATCCCGAACACGCAAAGGCTTGGGGCTATCTGCATGATTTCGACAGAGACAAGGTGAAGTCGGGCAACACCGCTGTTGTCAAGGCGGTCAACGAGTATTTTGACCGGATGCAGAAGCTCTCCGATGACCCGTACTTTGAGACACGGCAGCGTGAGGAGCGTTTTGTTCAGCAGATCGTCAGCGAGGTCGGCAAGGCGCTTATCGCTGAAATGCCGAAATTGCTTGCAAGTCTGATGCTCAGTCTGAATCAGGGCTATGCCGTACAAGCTCCTGCAAAGCCTGTCAGTCAAGCCAACAACACCGCCGAGGACAACGAAAACGATGAGTATTCCGACATTGACCTCGATTTTATCGGCGGTTGATTTACGAATACACAGAAACATATATCGGGGTATATGGTTTCGGGGGAAGAACGCTATATGCTGATTTTCACGCAAAAATGGCATATAGCATTTGCGTGAAAAATGAAATCCTGCACCTATCACGGAGGATAGGCACTTCGAGCTTCGCCGAACGCTCAGGAGAGCGCGGCAAACAATTCGGCTGATGCCGAAAGCATTGCGCAGTTTTGCATAGCAAAACGTGTACAACTGCGGTGTGCCGCCCTCAGTTTTTGGGCGGGCAGGTAGTACCGATGTATTGACACATCGGTCTACCTGCTCAGAGACGTTCCCCCTCCGAGACCTTCCCCTAACAGCCGCCGCAGGGCGGCAGAAAGGAGCGACAATGCCAAACCGCAAGCGTAACCATGCTATATGTCTGAAACTTACGGATGCCGAGTATGCCCTCTGGACTGCCAAGCAGACAGCCAGCGGTCTGAACAAGACCGACTATCTCATGAAGGCGATCAGCCGCAGCGAGGTGCGTATCTACTCTATCGAGGACAGCATTGCACCGCTGATCCATGAGATCAGGAAGATCGGCACGAACCTCAATCAGCTTGCCTACTTCTCCAACATCGGGCAGGACGATAAGGTCAGAGCCGAGATCGGAGCGATACGCCGCACCAATGATGCCGTCATGGGGCAGCTCTCCGACTTTCTGAAACACCCACAGTTCACCGTAAAGGCGGCAGCCGATGTTCGGTAATGTCAATGTGGACTACAAGCCCTGCAAATCCTCTGCACAGCTTCATCGTGCCGCCGACTACATTCTCGGCAGACAGGTGGAGCAGATACGGGACGGAGTTGTCAAGACAGCACCAAACCTCTATTGGGGTATCAACTGCGACAGAGATCATTTCGCCCGTGATGTTCTCATGACGAGAGAGCTTTTCGGGAAGAAGCAGTCGGGCAATGCGAATCTTGCATTCAAGATGTCCATTTCATTTTCGCCGGAGGATAATGACAGGCTCACCTATGATGAAGTATTCCGCATCGCAAAGGAGTTTGCAGAGAAATACTTTCGGGGCTATGAGGTGCTGTTTGCGGTACATACCGACAAGCCGCATAAGCACGTTCATTTCCTGATAGGTAACTGCCACATCGAAACAGGCAGGGCATTCCGCAGGAACGAAAGAGACTTGCATGATATGTGTGAGTTTTTCGGAGAGCAGTGCATGAAGCGTGGGCTTGTGCATTCCGTCCGTGCCGATTATTATCATCACGATCACGCTAAGAGCCGAGATAAAGAAACCTTTGCAGAACGGCAGATGAAGGCACGGGGCAAGGAAACATTCAAGGACGAGCTTCGGGAGGTGATCCGCATCGAATGTGCCGACCCGAACAACCGTACCTTACAGGATGTGGTAAATGCTCTGATGAAGCACTACCATGTGGAGTGCAGAGTTAAGGGTAACACCATATCCTACCGCCACCCTAACTTTACCGATAAAAGCGGTAAGCCTGCTTCGGTCAGGGGCAGTAAGCTGGGGGAGCAATACACCGTGAAAGGAATCGAGTATGAGCTTACCAAGATACAACGAGCCAAGCAAACCGATCTCGGAAGAAAAACCACAAGAGCCGCACTACCTCACGGACGAGATGAAAGCCAAACTGTTTGGCAAACACAAGCAGATCAAACCCAAGACCGCATCTACATCACAGGAGGAAACAATGCCGGAACAGGTACAAGCAATACCGACACTGGAGCAACTGGAGCTAATGATTCGGGAGATCGCACGGAAGGCAGGAGCGACCACAGAAGCAGCCAAACGGGACGAGCGAGTGTGCCTGTTGGCAGCAGCGACCCTGCAAATGTGCCAACTCTTACAGAACTTTTCAGCGACTACCAGCGCAGAAATTCAGAAGATCGCAGACAGAGAGATGCAGAACCTGAACATTCAAAGCCAGTACGCCGCAAGCGTAAAGGCATCGACCGTTGAGGTGTCGAGGGGCATCTATCATCAATTCAAGGACGAACAGACCAGAGCGTTCACAGAGGTCAGAAAGTATCTCAGCGACACCAATGATGAAATGGAGAAATCCATTAACGCCTGCACCGCCGAGGTCAGGAAAGCAACGCAGAGTGCAATGCAGTCGGCAAAGCGGTTGCAGACGATCAAGACTATTGGTGATCTGCTGTATCACGCCGCACCGCTTCTGGTACTGATCGACATTATTCTCCGAGTAGTTGCTTTAGCGGCTCATATTCCATAATGCCATTATGGTCATTTTCGATGTAGCCTTGAAGCTCCGCAGTTCTCGTCTGCACGAAGTCGGAGTCTCTGCCGTAGAGGTCTATAAAAATACGAAAAGCACTTACAAGGTCATTTCCTGCCGAGGTATCATTCCGGCAGAGATGATACAGTCCGAGGGCGTAACAGCAGTCGGCATAGACTTCTGTTTCTGTAAGGGTCTTATCCTGCAATTCGATTTTTGCGGCGGATACCCGTCTGATCGCTTCATCGTTCTGACCGAGAGAGAATAGCAGATCGGCATAATTGATGATCGCACGGTACTTATCATAATAGAATACCCCGTCACCGTCAAGCTGATCGAACAGAGCAAGTCCTGTCTGCATCGCTTTTAATGCATCTTCCTTCCGATTGGCAAGGTTCAGATAATAGCCGTAGGTGTTCACGGTATTTGCTTGTAACAAAACATCATCGCAGTCCCGTGAATGCTTTACGGCATCTTCCTGCAAGGAAAGAGCCTTATCCTGATTACCCTGCATCATTTCAAAGGATGCGGCATCGGAGAGATACAGCATTTTCTGTTTGGCGTTATGATTTCCGCAGATTCTTTCCTCATGGGAGAGCATGATCTCGGTATATTTTGTGATGCCAAATCGCTCATAGAATTTGTAGCAGTCATGATGAAAGTAAAAACCATCATCGTAGGATTTGAATGAAATCATTGACGAAGCAATAAAAATGATCTCGTTCATTTTATCGCAGTCAAGCTCTATGTCCAGTGCTTCATTCACGCAGACCGCACGGATAGATGCGATCAGCGGAGCGCAGTTATCGCTGTCCGATTCAAGCTCCGATTTGACAAGATTTCGGATAATGGTTTGCAGCGTGACCGTACCGTTATCAAATTCCTGCACCAAGCCGACCTCGATCAGATCCTCGATGATGATCATACTCCGTAAGCCCATGAGCTTTGCAATAAAGTCCTTGCGGACACCATTAAAGGGTGCAGCGATCAGCATTCGCAGTACATTCTGATGCTCCGCAGGCAGCCCCATGAAATCAAACAAATCCTTGATATGATCGTAATAGGTTTTCTTTCTGGAATGCTTATCTTTGGTAGCGGAGAACCGTTCCACAATGCTTCTGAAACCGCTGTACAGTTTTCGTGACAGCGTTTTCGGGGTGTACAATCCCTTGCTCATTATTCTTGCACACAGCTCGATGCAGTAAGTATGAAAGCCGACATTCATCATGATATGCTCCAATGAGGATCTATCATGCTCCTGATAATCGTAAAACTTCCCGATCAATTCAAGTGCATATTCTCTTGAGCGGAATATCTGCAATTCATAGGTACAGAGATCATCATAATGCTTATGCGATGTGAGAATGATCTTGCAGTCAAGCTCCAGCAGATCGTCAAAGCATTCATCTTCTTCGGGCGTGGCATTGATATTGTCAATGATGAGCAATACGGTTTTTCCGAGAGAGGACAGCAGTTCCAAGTTTTTACGATAGCGTAAATCTTCATCCATGATAACGGGATTGCTGATAATATTAGCAATGATCGTTTTCAGACTGCCCTTGTAAAAATAGTATCCGAAATGTGTGTATTCAGACTTGTGCTTTTGTGCATACGCACGAACAAGCTCACTCTTGCCGATGCCGGCAATGCCTGTAATAATCACACAGGAATGATCCTGCATCAGTGAATGCAGCTCGTCAAGTTCCGCATCCCGCCCGCAGAAATGCTTGCAGGGAGCAACGTATTCACTGTTAGAAAAGAGAGCATCCCCGACAAGGGTAATATCGCTTGCATAGTTCAGTGCCACAAAGCCCTCGCTTGTTTCTTCATACTTCCGTGTGACAGCAATAAAAACTGCTTCGTAGATCATGTTGACAAGCGAATCATCATCCTGATACTGCGGTGATACACGGTTCAAAATTGTTCTTCGCATCGGAGCAGAAAGCGATTCATCATATTGTATCAGCGTATAGAATTGCTTGTAGGCGCTGGGCTTATCAAAGATATTCGGGAGCAATTCCTGAATATCCTTACACAAAACCGAACGGTCAGCATTCAGATAGAAGTCGCTCATTTTGGGAGAAACACGAATTGCTCCGCTGTGTAGTTTTGATGTGTCAAAACGCTCAAACAAATACTTTTTTGACTTGGAAAGAAAAGCCCCGAAAAGAGTATTCAGCACATTGTTATAGTGCATTGTTGCCGATGCACTCATGTTCCGCATCAGGGTATCGGTCACATTCTGAAAATCGCACAGCACTACTTTTCGCTCCCATCCAATAAAATACCAATTTATATTATAGCACAAAGTGCTATCTGTTTCAAGTAGCAGGAGGTTACAAAATGACAATTTTTGAAGAAGTAAAAGAGCTTGTAGATGTGCCGACAGCAGCCTGTCACTACGGCGTGGAGGTGCATCACGGGAACATGGCGATCTGTCCGTTTCACCATGAACGTACACCGTCCTGTAAGCTCTACGAACGCAATTATCACTGCTTCGGCTGCGGTGCACACGGTGATGTGATTCGGCTTGTGCAGGAGCTTTTCGGGCTGACACCGATGGAAGCCGTCAAGCAAATTAACAGTGACTTTTCTCTTGGTCTGGATGCCCGCCGTCCACCAGACAGGGCAGATACCCTTCTCATTCAGCGTAAAAAGCAGGAGCGTAAAGCCTATGCAAAATGGGAACATCACGCATTTGAGGTACTGAAGGATTATGTCTGGACGATACGGGATTGGGGCAGACAGTATGCACCGAGCCGACCGGAGGAATCGCAGGATGCCCGCTTTGTATACGCCCTGCATTATGCAGGGTATGCGGAATACATTGCCAATGAATTTATGCTTGCAGACAAAGAAGAACGCTTATCCATGAAGGAGGACATCGAAAGAATTGAAAAAGAAATCAAAGAGCTTGCCGGAGAATCACACCGAGGAATTAACTGAACCCGTGCAGGACTGCCAGACGGAAGAAGCTCCCTTACCTGAACCACCGCCCGAACAGAAAAAGGAGCGTGAGCTGCCGGACTGGATGCTCGATAAGACCACCGTCAACGAGCTGAAATTCTGCAAGTATTTTGTGGAGAAGCACCCTCTGAAATGTATCAAGGGACGGTTTTATGATTATGACGGGCTTGTGGACGAGAATGCACTCGGCAACGAGATTTACCGTATGCTCCGGCAAGGCGTATGGATCGGGCTTTCCAAAAAGGTCACGCTGATCATGGACACACTCCGGCACTACTGTTTCAGTGAGCCATTACAGCCGGACACACAGTATATTCATCTGCTGAACGGTAAGCTCGACCTCAACGGCAACTTCTATCCGCACAAGGAGTTCTGCACCAACAGGCTTAATATCGCCTACAAACCCGATATGTGGAACGGAGCGTACTATCCCGAAATGTTCCTCAAATTCCTGTTGGAGCTTCTCAGCCCCGATGATGTGAATACCTTGCAGGAGTATCTCGGCTATCTGCTGATACCGTCCACCAAAGGGCAGAAGATGATGTTTATCATCGGTCAGGGCGGCGAGGGAAAATCCCGTATTGCAATTGTTCTCCGTGAGATTTTCGGAGAGAACATGATTACGGGCAATTTTCAGCGTATTGAAAATGACCGATTCTTCCGCTACAATCTGAAAGACAAGCTGCTCATGGTAGATGATGATATGCAGATGTCGGCACTCCCGTCCACAGGCTACATCAAGAACCTTGTGACCGCCGAGATACCGATTGATGTCGAAGCCAAAGGCAAGCAGAGCGAACAGGCGTTGCTTTACACCCGTCTGCTTTGTTTCGGTAACGGCAGCCCGAAAGCCTTGTATGACAAGAGCAAGGGCTTCTCACGCCGTATGATCATTCTGACCACGCTGACACCGCCTGAAAACCGTGTGGTTGACCCGCACATTGCCGACAAGTTTATCGCAGAGAAAGACAAGATTTTCTGTTGGATGTATGATGGGCTTAGGAGATTGATTGCGAATAATTTCCGCTTTACAATCTCCGACAAGGCAAAGTTGAATGTCAAGGAAACAATGCAGGATAGCTGTAATATCCCTGATTTTCTTGCAGACAGCAGCCGTGTCACTTATGGGGAAAAGCTGTGTGTGACTTCATCGGCACTCTATGACAGCTACAGCCGTTGGTGCGATGATAACGCACTGACCGCATTGAAGCGGGAAACGTTTATTTCGTGGATCAAGCAGAATGAAACGAAGTACAACGTTTGCTACTCTACGAAAATCGCATCGGGAGGTAAAAGTGTTCGTGGCTTCAAGGGAATCTCCTTAACACACAGTTACGAATTATAACGCCAACCTACAAAAGCGGCGTACCGGCGTATAGCCTACGCAGAATTGGGAAAATCGGCGTACCAAAACGGCGTATCCCATTGTCAGCGGCGTACCGAAGATACGCCATTCTAAAATCGGTACGCCATGAGGATACGCCGAAAATGCTGCATCTAAGCCAAAGATACGCCGATACGCCATAATGATAAGTTGTTATCCTATATAGAGAGAAGAGGGATTATACTATGAAGAAAACTACAAACGCAAAGGAACTGAATGAGAAGTATAAGGACTGCCCGACACAGATGATGGAGATTGAGATCGAGGGCAGAAAGTACATCGTTGTCAGCCATTTCACAGGGAAGAAAGACCTCGATGATGTGGTTTATAAGAACGCCTATGATCGGGCTATGAACGAGGCGCTTCGGGCATCGTAATCAAAACAGAAAAAACACGAACAAAAGAAAAATATCTTCCAAAGGGCTGGCTTTTTCCGATGAACTATGCTATAATAGTATATATCGGAAATAGCTGCTTTGGGAGAAAGGAGTATATATGTTACCAAAGCAGACCAACTACAACGTAGGCATCTATATGCGCCTGTCCAAAGACGATGAACGTGCAGGTGAATCTCTCTCCATTGACAACCAGAGGACGATCCTCACAAGATATGTGACCGAGCAGGGATGGACGCTTTATGACGAGTATGTGGATGACGGATATAGCGGCACCGACTTCAATAGACCGTCTGTGCAGCGTTTGCTTGACGATGCAAAGGCAGGTAAAATTAACCTCATTCTTTGCAAGGATTTAAGTAGGTTCGGTCGTAATTACATCATGGTAGGTCAGTATACGGACTACATATTTCCAATGTATGGTATCCGCTTTATTGCACTGACTGACAACGTGGATACAGCCAACTCCCAAAGCGCAGGAATGGACATGATGCCGATCATGAACATTTTCAATGAGTGGCACGCCGCCAACACCTCGAAAAAGTTAAAGGCGGTTATCGAGTCCAATGCAAAGGCAGGAAAATACAGATGCAAATGCCCTGCATTCGGCTATCTCAAAGGCGATGATGAAAAGCACACACCTGTCATTGATCCTGTCACAGCTCCTATTGTTTTCCGCATCTTTGAGATGAGAGCAAAGGGTTACAATCCGAAGCGGATCGCAGATATTCTGAATGCTGAACACGTCCCTACACCGTCAGAATACATTTCTCAGAGGCTCGGCAAAGCTGATCCGAATGACTATACTCATGTATGGGGTAATGCGAATGTTAAGATCATTCTAAAGAATCCGATTTATGTAGGAACACTTGCACAGCTTCGGACAACAACTGTCAGCTATAAGAATCACAGAGTTATCCACAAGGATGAAGAGGATTGGATCGTGATTGAAAATAATCATGAGCCGATTGTGCCAAGAGAATTGTGGGACAAGGTGCGTGAGCTTGAAGCATCAGTCAGCACTGGCAAGCGTGATAAGAAGGGCAATCTTGCTCCGCTTTCAGGTTTACTTTATTGTGATAGTTGCGGTTACAAGATGAAGCAAACATGGGTAAAAGGCAAGAAAGACCAAAAGGAATCCGCTTACTGCTGCGGTTATCACGCACGTTACGGAAAGGGCTATTGCACCACGCACCATATAAGGACTTGCATTCTTGAAGAATTGGTTGCGACGGATATTCGTGCAAAGCTACAGCTTATCATTGATGAGGACAAAGCAAGAAAGCAGTTCCTTGAAAAGAAATCGGGACTGCATAATGCACAAACTGCCAGTGATACAAAGAGAAAGCGTGAGATTGAAAAACGCCTTGCAGAATTGGAAACACTAACGCAAAGCGTTTATGAGAATATGGTTCTCGGCAAAGTTGCGGAAGATGTGTGCCTCGGACTTCTCGACAAATATCAAGCTGAAAAGAAAAAGCTCCAGACGGAGCATGACGAAATTCAGACAAGGCTTGATACATTCAGTCAAGACGAGCATGATGTAGACGAGTTTATCCGCCGTCTGAAAAAGTATGCAGGATTTGACAAGCTCACCCGTGAAATGGCTCTTGAATTGATCGAGTACATCACCATTGATGATAATCCAAGAGACAACAACACATCGAGGAGAATCCATATCTACTACAAATTCCTCGATAAGCCGCTTACAAACAAACGCAACGCATTCCAGTAATGCGAATAAAATCAAGGTCTCCATTTTGAGAGTTCAACTTGTTCACGATGATGTGATTATGGATATGCTCATGGTCGCAATGGACGGCTAAAACATACTGATACTCGTCATTGAAAAGCGCCTTGCAAAGTTCTTGCCCGATAAGCAAAGCCCGTTCGGGAGTAACCTCACCGGGAGCGAATGATTGTATTATGTGCTGGCATTCACTTCGGCTTCGCCCTGTGCCGACACACTCTCGGATATTTTTGAATTGTTCTGATGCTCCACATGGAGTAGATACGCACAGGTTGCTAACAACATATTTGCCGTCTGCGGTTTTGTCTGGGTTGCAGATATAAGCAATTGCGCCGTATGTTCCCGTGTGGATCGTATGGATACGAGTAACTGCCAAACTTCTTCTAACCTCGCTTTCATATCGGCAATATCTTCATCGTAGAGTTTGCCGCCTTTGTTGACACG
>NZ_CACWPP010000065.1 GCF_902762735.1 uncultured Ruminococcus sp. | reverse complement strand
ACTTGTTTTTTTGCTGTTTTTGACAGATATTGGCTGTTCACAGCATGATTTAACCCCATATCCGAGGAGGATATGGGGTTTTGAGACAGACTGAGCGGAGGACAAAGTCCTCCGCCAATAATTATGACTTATGCATTATTAATTAATACATTCCGCCCATGCCGCCTGCTGCGCCTGCTGCTGCTGCCATAGCCGCATCACCTGCGGGATCTTTCTTGTCAGCAACAAGGCTTTCGGTGGTCAGTACCATAGCCGCAACGGAAGCTGCGTTCTGAAGAGCGCTTCTTGTTACCTTAGTAGGATCAACGATACCTGCGGGGATCATATCAACATACTCACTGCTGTAAGCATTGAAGCCGTAGCCTACCTTGCCCGAACGAATGATGGTGTCGATGATGACGCTGCCCTCAAGACCTGCATTTGCTGCGATCTGTCTCAGAGGCTCTTCCAGTGCCTTGTAAACGATCTGAGCGCCTGTCTTTTCATCGCCCTCAAGAGTGTCTACCAGTTTCTTTACTTCGGGCATAGCGTTTATCAGAGCTGTGCCGCCGCCTGCTACGATGCCCTCTTCAACAGGCGCCTTAGTAGCTGCCAGAGCATCTTCTATACGCATCTTCTTCTCTTTCATCTCAACTTCGGTAGCTGCGCCGACCTTGATAACTGCAACGCCGCCTGACAGCTTAGCCAGTCTTTCCTGTAACTTCTCTCTGTCAAAGTCGGAAGTAGTGGTCTCGATCTGACCCTTGATCTGCTGGATACGAGCCTTGATGTTCTCGCTCTCGCCTGCGCCGCCTACGATGATGGTGTTCTCCTTCTGAACAACGATCTGTCTTGCAGAACCCAGCTGTTCAATTTTAGTCTCGCTCAGCTCCATGCCAAGTTCGGTAGAGATGACTTCGCCGCCTGTCAGGATAGCTATATCCTGGAGCATTTCCTTTCTTCTGTCGCCAAAGCCCGGAGCTTTTACAGCAACACATGTGAAGATGCCTCTCAGCTTGTTCAGTATCAGCGAGCTGAGTGCTTCGCCCTCAACGTCCTCAGCGATTATCAGCAGCTTCTTGCCCATCTTTACGATCTGCTCCAGCAGAGGCAGTATATCCTGCATATTGCCTATCTTCTTGTCGGTGATGAGTACCAGTGCATCGTCAAGAACAGCTTCCATCTTCTCGGTGTCTGTCACCATGTATGGGCTGAGGTAGCCTCTGTCGAACTGCATGCCTTCTACTACTTCGCTGTAAGTTTCAGCAGTCTTTGACTCTTCCAGAGTGATAACGCCGTCAGCAGTTACCTTCTCCATAGCCTCAGCTATCAGCTGACCGATAGTATCATCAGCGGCAGAAACAGCGCCTACTCTTGCGATGTCCTTGCTGCCCTCTATCTTCTTGGAGTTCTTGATGATAGCCTCAACAGCGGTGTCAACAGCCTTTGACATGCCCTTTTTCAGTATCATCGGGTTAGCGCCTGCCGCGATGTTCTTCATGCCCTCGCGTACCAGTGCCTGTGCCAGCAGAGTTGCGGTGGTAGTACCGTCACCTGCGGCATCGTTGGTCTTTGTAGCAACTTCCTTGACGAGCTGTGCGCCCATGTTCTCGAAAGCATCTTCCAGCTCTATCTCCTTAGCGATGGTAACACCGTCGTTGGTGATGAGAGGTGCGCCGTACTTCTTGTCAAGTACGACATTTCTGCCCTTAGGTCCGAGTGTTATCTTAACTGTATCAGCCAGCTGGTCGATACCTGCCTGTAATGCTTTTCTGGCATCCTCGCCATAGATTATCTGTTTAGCCATGATATATCTCTCCTTCTGTAAATATCTGTAAAACTATGTGATCTGCAAAGCGTATCATTCAACTATTGCAAGTACATCTTCCATTTTAAGAATGGTATATTCCTGACCGTCAACCTTGACATTAGTGCCGCTGTATTTTGCTACAAGCACCTTGTTGCCGACCTTGACCTGCATATCGACACCCTCTTTTCCGGGTCCGACTGCAACTACCTCAGCTACCTGAGGCTTCTCCTTAGCCGAGCCTGCCAGTATGATTCCGCTGGCGGTGGTCTCCTCAGCCTCGGTCATCTTAATAACGACTCTGTCCATAAGCGGTTTGATATTCATAATAGGTTCCTCCTTAAAATTATTATCATGTTTTAGCACTCTTCATCTCCGAGTGCTAAGTATATTGTACCACGTTTTTTTCAAAATGCAATACATATATTTCATTTTTGGAGATTTGCACAAACTTTGCTTTACGGCTGACATTAAAATTGTGTTAGTATGTGTCTGTTATTTTATAAAGAATTATGTTATAATTATTGTAATTAGTATGAGAGGTCAACTATCATTCCTGCGGGCTTTGTTATGATTTTTTGAACAGTTTTGTTTGTATTTAAGATGCCGCAAAAAATAATTGCAAAAGTTCATAAAAAATTAACCGTGAGTTCACAAACTCTGAATGTAAATTTGTTATACTTTAAGTACTAATTATAATATATTTTTTTATTTTGCTGTCTGCGGACAGCGTCAGATCGAGTGCTGCAGTCCGGGTCGTGGCTGAGCCAATGAAAGGAAGATGAAATATGTCACTGGGAAGAGTCTTGGTAGTTGATGATGATAAGAATATCTGTGAGCTGCTGCGTCTTTATCTTGAAAAGGACGGATATGGCGTTATCCTGGCTCACGACGGCGAAGAAGCAGTTGTCAAGTTCAATGCGTTGAAGCCTGACATTATACTGCTTGATATAATGCTGCCTGGTATAGACGGCTGGCAGGTTTGCCGTGAGATAAGGAAGAAATCCAACGTGCCGATAATAATGATAACAGCAAAGGTCGAAACTTTCGACAAGGTGCTGGGTCTTGAACTGGGTGCTGATGACTACATAGTTAAGCCGTTCGACACAAAAGAGGTAATTGCGAGGATCAAAGCTGTTTACAGAAGAGTTGGTCAGGCATCTGCCGAAAGTGAGATCAAGGAAGTCAAGTATGACAAGCTGTCTGTAAACATGACGAGGTATGAGCTGAGAGTTGACGGCAAGGTGCTGGACACTCCCCCGAAGGAGCTGGAACTGCTGTTCCACCTGGCATCGAACCCCAACAGAGTTTACACGAGAGACCAGCTGCTGGACGAGGTATGGGGCTTTGAGTACTATGGTGACTCACGTACCATCGACGTGCATGTAAAGAGACTTCGTGAGAAGCTGGAAGGCGTTTCGGACAAGTGGGCGCTCAAGACCGTCTGGGGCGTAGGCTACAAGTTTGAAGTCGCAGAAACAAATGAATAACGGCAAAAGTATATTTACAAGGTACTTTGCGATTTGCTCAGCAGTAATACTGATAAGCTTTTGTTGCTTAGGTACAGTATTACTGCTTGTTTCTTCGCGGTACTTTTTAGATGAAAAGAAGAGCCTTATGCTGAAAGATGCCAAGGCTCTTGCTTTGTATACACAGGAAAAAATGCTTGACAGACCCGACGGCTGGCGCGAAGATGTCAGGGAAGAGCTGAAAACTTACTCCATAGGAAGCAACGCAGATTACATGATATGCAGTGATGACGGCTTCGTGGTGGCGGTGACGGGCGGCGATGTGGGCGACGTTGACGAGAAGCTCCTGCCGCAGTTCAAGGGGGAGGAAGGCTGTTACGCCTACAATGACATGAACGGCGCTCTCAGTGAGACATGTCATATCATGGGTGTTTCTTTCAGTGCAAACGGTCCGACTTACTATGTGCTGGCATATTCGCCAAAGTCTGAACAGGATAATTATACGAAAAATATCATGGAAATATTCCTGGTTTCCGCGATAGCTGTTCTGCTGGTGGTGATGTTCCTGGTGTATTTTGCCACACTGAAGCTGACCGCGCCTATCACGGAGGTCGCGGAGATAGCAAAAAAACTGGGCGGCGGCGACTTTTCCGTCACCTTGCCCGAATATACCACGAGAGAGTTCAACCAGCTGTCTGAGGCATTCAACGAAATGGCGGCGAACCTTAAAAGCTATGACACCATGCGCAACAGCTTCCTTGCCAACGTTTCACATGAGCTGAGAACGCCCATGACCTCAATAGGCGGCTTTGTGGACGGAATTCTCGACGGCACGATACCGAAAGCTCAGCAGGGGTATTATCTGAGGATAATATCATCTGAGGTAGGAAGGCTCACAAGGCTGGTAAAAAGTATGCTTAACCTGGCTAAGATAGAAGCGGGTGAGCTTGAGCCTAACAGGACGACTTTCCCCGTGACCGAGCCGATACTGGATACACTGCTGACCTTTGAACAGCGCATCGAAGAGAAAAATATCGACATACGCGGGCTTGATGCCGAAAGGGTCAACATGTACGCCGACATCGACCTGATACATCAGGTGATGTACAACCTTATAGAAAACGCCATAAAATTCGTGGATAAAGGCGGATTTATCGGGTTCAATTTCAGCGAGAACGATGAACAGACCACCGTTTCGATAAGAAACAGCGGCGAGGGGCTTAGTGAGGACGAGCTTCCGCTGGTGTTTGACAGATTTTACAAGACAGACAAATCACGCGGCATACACGCGCAGGGACTTGGGCTGGGTCTGAACATCGCACGTTCGATAATTGATATACACGGCGGCAAGATAATGGTCAAAAGCGTTAAGGGTGAGTTCACGGAGTTCACCTTCATAATACCAAAGAGCGATAGGTTAGATGATTAAGGTCGGGGGACTGCTGTTCGCGGCAGCCCCCTTTTTCGATTTGAGGTGAGTAAAATGGATGATATGAATGAAAGAAAGTTCGCAGAGCAGGAAAATGACAGTGAAGAAGTCGTTTTTGCCGACGAGGACGACAACAGCTTCACCATGCCCGACGGTTCGGTGGAAGAGGAAGAGATAGTCGGCAGAGATTTCTGGAAAGGTCTGACACTGCCCGAGATATATGAGCGTCCAAAAAAGCGCGGTTCGGCTAAAAAAGCGGTGGCAAACCTGCTGATGGCGGCTGTGTTTGTCGGGGTGGGCTTCGGTATCGCATGCGTAAGTGCCAGAGGGCGCGGCGTGCTTTCCAATCTCATAACGGGCGGCAAACATATGACTTTTGACCTGGAAGTTGAGGACAGACCGACAGCGGCTGACGAACTGAAAGATGAAAACGGCAGATACACCGCACAGGGCATAGCTGAGGTATGCAGTCCGTCGGTGGTGTCACTGGATATTTTCTCGGACAGGTCTGAGGTGATACCGTCAGGCAAGGGCAGCGGCATAATAATCAGCACTGACGGCTATATCGTGTCAAACGCACATGTGGTCGATAAGGCGAAGAACGGCATCAAGGCTGTGCTTAACGACGGAAGTGAGTATGCGGCTGTGGTCATCGGTTCAGACCCAAGCACCGATATTGCAGTGATAAAAATACCCGCGACAGACCTTCAGCCTGCCACTTTCGGCAATTCAGATCAGGTAAAGGTGGGCGAAGAAGTCGTGTGCATCGGTACGCCTGCGGGATACAGGAATTCAGTCTCAAAGGGCGTAATATCAGGCACTGACCGCAGGATAATCCCCGATAACTCCTCAACATCGGTCAGCTGTTTGCAGGTAGATGCGGCGATAAATCCGGGAAACTCGGGCGGCGCTATCTTCAACATGTGGGGACAGGTCATCGGCATAACTTCATCAAAACTGTCCTCCATCGACTATGAGGGCATCGGTTTTGCCATAACCACCAATGAAGCGAAAAACATAATCGAACAGCTTATGGAGTTCGGAAACGTACAGGGCAAAGCCCGCATGGGCATTACTTTCATACCGATCTCCCGCTCGACTGCTGAACTTACGGGCGCAACTGCGGGTCTGCTGGTGCAGAGCATTTCGCCCGACTGCGATGTTGCCAATACAGGTCTGGAACCGGGCGACCTTATAACCACTATCAACGGCGAAGATGTCAATGAGATACCTGACGTTCCCGCCTATGTACAGACCATGACTCCGGGTGACGAAGTTACGATACACGTTATCCGCAAAGCTGATGATGAAGCAAGGGAATACGACTTCACATTCAAGCTGATGGACAGCAGCGGCACACTGACGGAAAAGAAATAGCTCACAAACACTTCATATATGCAAATATCCCCCTTTCCTTTCGGAAAGAGGGATATTTTTACGTTATTCTTCCACCACAGCGGGTGCAACTGTTTCTACATTGAAATTATTGCCGTCATAATCGACTTTCATCACGCTGTCTGCGGCGGGGTCGTCGCGAATTATCGCTTTGGCAAGCAGAGTTTCCACGTTGCTCTGTATAAAGCGTCTGAGGGGTCTTGCACCAAACGCCATGTTGTAACCCTGATCGACTATCGCCGCCTTTGCGGATTCGGTTATCTCCATCTTCAGGCGCTTGTCTGCAAGGCGCTTTTCAAGGCTCTTCAGCATCAGACCGCATATGCTGTATATCTCGCTCTTCAGAAGCGGCTTGTACATTACCACTTCGTCAAGACGATTGAGGAATTCGGGTCTGAAATGTGTGCGCAGAAGTTCGTTGACCTTTTCTCTTGCCTCATCGGATATATCGCCTGTTTTCTCGTCAATGCCCTCCAGAATGAACGGTGAGCCGAGATTTGAGGTCAGTATTATGACAGTGTTCTTGAAATCCACTGTCCTACCCTGCGAGTCGGTAACACGACCGTCATCAAGCACTTGCAGAAGTATGTTGAATACATCGGGGTGCGCTTTCTCTACCTCGTCCAGCAGTACCACCGAGTAGGGCTTTCTTCTGACAGCTTCCGTCAGCTGACCGCCCTCTTCGTAGCCCACGTATCCGGGAGGCGCTCCTATCAGCCTTGATACGCTGAATTTCTCCATGTATTCCGACATGTCTATGCGCACCATGTTGTTCTCATCGTCGAACAGCGCCTGCGCCAAAGTCTTTGCAAGCTCGGTCTTGCCCACGCCCGTAGGTCCTAAGAACAGGAACGAACCGATCGGCTGATTTGGGTTGGCTATGCCCGCCCTTGAACGGAGTATAGCTTCGCTGACTTTCTGCACAGCCTCGTTCTGACCGATGACCCTCTCGTGAAGTATGCTCTCCAGTCTGAGCAGCTTGTCGCGCTCGCCCTCCATCAGCTTTGCCACAGGTATGCCTGTCCAGCGGCAGATTATGCGGGCTATCTCGTCATCTGTCACCTTGTCCCTCAGCAGAGTATTGCTCTTCGAGGACTGCTCGGCTTTCTTCTCTTCCTCAGCCAGTTCCTTGCGCAGGTTTTCCAGCTTGCCGTATTTCAGTTCAGCCAGCTTGCTGAGGTCGTAGTCGCGCTCTGCCTTTTTGATCTCGCCGTTTACCGCGTCTATCTCCTCGCGTATCTTCTGCACCTTGCCGATGGCGTTCTTCTCGTTCTCCCACTTTGCACGCATCTCATCGAACTGCGCACGCATGTCAGCCAGTTCTTTCTGTACTTCTGCCAGATGTTCCTCAGCCAGCTTGTCAGTTTCCTTTTTAAGCACAGTTTCCTCTATCTCGTGCTGGAGTATCTTTCTGCGCAGGTCATCAAGTTCGGTGGGCATAGAGTCCATCTCGGTGCGGATAAGTGCGCAGGCTTCGTCAACAAGGTCTATCGCCTTGTCGGGCAGAAATCTGTCAGTGATGTATCTGTCAGACAGCACAGCCGCAGTTATCAGCGCCTGATCCTGTATCTTTACGCCGTGAAAGACCTCATAGCGCTCTTTCAGACCACGCAGTATGGAGATGGTGTCCTCAACAGTAGGTTCGTCCACCATAACGGGCTGGAAGCGTCTTTCAAGCGCTTTATCTTTTTCGATGAACTGCCTGTACTCATTGAGGGTAGTCGCGCCGATGCAGTGCAGTTCGCCTCGTGCCAGCATAGGTTTCAGCAGGTTGCCTGCGTCCATAGCGCCGTCAGACTTGCCTGCGCCCACGATGGTATGAAGTTCATCAATGAACAGAATTATCTTGCCCTCAGACTTCTTTATCTCTTCAACGACCGCTTTGAATCGCTCTTCAAACTCGCCCCTGAACTTTGCGCCTGCGATAAGGCTTCCCATATCCAGCGAGAATATCTGCCTGTCCTTTAAGCTGTCAGGAACATCACCGCTTACGATGCGCTGTGCAAGACCCTCAGCAACGGCAGTTTTGCCGACACCGGGTTCGCCTATCAGCACAGGGTTGTTCTTTGTCTTTCGGGAAAGTATGCGGATAACGTTGCGTATCTCGGAATCACGCCCGATAACGGGGTCAAGTTTGTTCTGCCTTGCCAGTCCCACCAATTCCTGACCGTACTTTTTCAGCACATCATAAGTCTCTTCGGGGTTCTGGCTGGTGACTTTCGCACTGCCGCGCACCTGTTTCAGTGCGGCAAGGAAGCCTGTCTTGTTTATGCCGAAAGTGCGCAGTATCTCGCCCACTTCGGTATTGGCGCAGTCCATTATGCCCAAAAAGATATGTTCGACCGAAACATACTCGTCCTTCATCTGTGTAGCGAGGTTCTCAGCTTCCGCAAGTGCGCGGTCAAGTTCGTTGGAAATGTATATCTGTCCCTGCGCCCTGCCGCCTACCGTTACCTTTGGTATCTTGTCCACAGCCCTGTCCAGTGCCGACCTGAAAGCGTTCACATCGGTACTCATCTGTGTCAGCAGCTGGGGGATAAGCCCGTTGTCATCAAGGCACAGCGCACTCATCAGATGTTCCTGTCCTATCGCCTGATTAGACTGTCTTGCCGCTATATTCTGAGCGTCCTGCACAGCCTGCAACGACTTCTCGGTAAATTTCTGCATGTTCATATCGTTTCCTCCTTTATATAGTCATATATAGATATTATTATCAGTATTCGCGTATCTCCAAAAACGGCGCATCGCCCATGAAAACATATTCGGCATATTTCCTTTCACCTATGCGCCAGTACGCCCTGCACAGCCCAAAGCCGTACTTTCCGCTGGGTTCGCCCAGTTTTTCCACAACTTCATCGTAGGCGGGACAGCTTTTGCCGAGTTCAAGGATATAGTTCTCGGGCATATTTATGATAAAGTCACTGCGCACATCATACACCATGCCAATGACATCTGTTGTAGCCGACTCGGGAATAGTTATGCCAAATCTGCGCTCCGCTTTAGTGGTAACAGAGAAGAAAACTGCGGCCGCCGCAGTGCATATCATAAGCAGACTGCCCACAGTTATCAGTAATTTCTTTTTCATACCGCCCACCTATATCACCGCTGTGACAGTTTTCACATAAGCGGCATATTCAGCGCCTATCTCGGCTGAACGGTCTGTGCCGTCGGTCAGACCGTCGAAGTAGGTCTGTATACAGCTGTCCATCAGCCTGATGTAGCCTGCAACTGCGTTTGCTATCTGGTTATCTGAAAGCCTTTCAGCCAGCGGCGAATAGAAGTCACGGGTATAGCGCCCGTTTTCTGCCTGTGCGGGCACGCCGTCGGGGAATACCTTGCCGAGATTTTTGTTCTCGACCGCCAGCCACAGTTCAAAGAAGCCCTCTGCCGCCGCCGTGAGCTGTTCGCTCTTGGTACGGAAAGCGACTTTCAGCCTGCCGACCCTGCCCTGCATATCTCGGCTGAGTTCAAGGCTGTACCGCAAAGTAGGTCTGTACTTGTATCTGACGGGGCTTTTTATGGCTATCATGCTGTCAGACGGCTGGTCAATGAACAAAAAACGCTGATCCATCAGCTGTTCTATCTCGCTGAATATCTGCCGCATGCGCATTTCGGGGGTCATAAGGCTTACACGCTCTGCCAGTATCTGGTTTATCAGATTTGAGCGGCTGGTGTTCATCGAATACGCCATACGGTCGATAGCCTCAACAACTTCGTCCGCCAGCACCAGACTATACACGCTTTTGTTCATCATCTCACCCCTTTCACTGATAACAGTATAGCACCTTTTGCAAAATTTGTCAACAGAATTATATAATTTCGCTTACGATTTATTAGCATGCACAAGCAAATTGTCCTCTTCATAGGATTGTTCGTGCATTATACACAAAATAGTCATAATATATTATCTGTACTTTTCAGCACTGTTTTTTGCAGGATTTACAAAACTACTTGAAAATAGTTTACAATTGTGTTATAATTGTCTATATAATATGTGATCATCCCACTGATACACCAAAATAAACGATGTTATATCGGGAACCAAATACAGTTGGCGATTATCTTTCCCCCGCCTGCGGCGGGGGAACAATACACAACCAAATTGGGATATTGATAAAGATATTTTGCAGTGGTGTGCTAAAGGGATAGTCATAATATAATATGCGATGAAAGGAGTTTGCTTGCGATGGCAGTTGGTTTTGATACTAATATAAGTGAACATGATTTTCTCAGACTTGTCAATTTTGTCAAGTCAGGGTACGGCATCGACCTCGAAGGCAAACAGTTTATCGTGCAGTCCCGCCTTGCCAATTACATCGCCGACTGCGGTTTCCGAAATTTTTCCGATTATCTCGAAGCCGTTTTTGACGATACCTCAGGCAGAGAAGTCGCCAATCTCATCAACAGACTTACCACAAATCACACTTACTTTATGCGCGAATCCGAACATTTCGACCACTTCCGCGAAGTTTTCCTGCCGCAGGCGGAAAAGAATGTCAAAGACCACGATCTTCGCATATGGTCTGCGGGCTGTTCTTTCGGCAACGAACCCTATAACCTCGCCATGTGTCTCGATGAATACTTCGGGTTCAGACAGCGTGAATGGGATCTGAAAATACTCGCGACCGACATCTCCTTCAACGCACTGAGGTCAGCTTCGCGCGGCGTTTACACCGAAACTGCCCTGGAAGCCCTGCCCGATGACTGGCGCAGGCGTTATTTTGAAAAACGTTCTCACGGGCTGTATCAGGTAAAGGACAGCCTCCGCAGCAAGGTGGTGTTCAAGTACCACAATCTGATGGAGGAGATAACTTTCAAAAAAAAGTTTGACCTGATACTATGCCGCAACGTAATGATATATTTTGATGATGATACAAAATCACAGCTGTGCAGGCGCTTTTATGATGCGACTGAGGACGGCGGCTATCTGTACATCGGGCATGCCGAGTCTGCCCCTGCCGATATGCCTTACGTAAAAGAAAAACCTGCGGTCTACCGCAAGGAGGTGAGCAGTACATGACCATATTCGTTATATCGGATTCCCCTAAGTTTCAGGAAAAGCTGATAAGCGGGCTGAAAAGCAGGCTTCCTGCGGACACATGCCTGCGCTCGGGCAGACTTGTATCCATCAGACAGATGCTTACTGCCGAAAAACCTGCGGCGCTGGTGCTTGACATCGACAAGGACGACGGCTTCGATGCTGCGGCATTCATACGCGGGCTGGGTCCAAGATATTTTGTGCCCGTGATAGTCGTTTCCGCACGCAACACACCTAAATCCTCGCTCATACAGGCGGGGGCGCTGGATGTGATAATCATACAGCCGTCTGAGGGCATGAGCGACAGGTTTCTGGCGCGGCTCACCACAAGCATAATAGGCTGTACAAACATCGTCAGACCAAATCTGATAACCCCGATGGATACGGGCAAAGTCATAGTGATAGGCGGGTCAACGGGCAGTACTAACGCTCTGCCTGTGGTACTGAAAGGTCTCCCTGCTGACTGCCCGCCCGTTGTGTGCGTACTGCACATGCCCGAAGGTTACACCAAGCTGTACGCTTCACATCTCAATGCCGTGCTTCCCCTCAGCGTTGTTGAAGCCGCCAGCGGCACTTATCTGCGGAGGGGCATGGTGGTCATCGCGGCAGGCGGGCGGCATCTGCGGCTTTTTAAAGACAAAAAAGGCTATTTTGTCAACAGCGAACCGGGTGTTAAGGTGAACGGCTGCTGCCCGTCGGTAGATGTGCTGTTCGATTCGGCGGCATACGCGGCTAAAAGCGATGCCATCGGCGTTCTGCTGACAGGCATGGGCTGTGACGGTGCAAAGGGCATGCTGGATATGCGCAGAATGGGCGCGTACAACATCGCTGAAAGTGAACAGACTGCTGTGGTCTACGGCATGCCGAAAGCGGCTGTTGAAAACGGAGGCGCAAACATAAGCCTGTCCCTTGAAAATATCGCGGGACACATCATGTACAGGCTTAAACTTGGACAGTGATCTTAATTGAAATGGACAGTCGTGTGCGGCTGTCCGTTTTTTTGTCAGCTTTGCAGGAGTACCCACCTCAAACGGTGCGGCAGAAGAGTTTGCCTGCCGTCGCTTATGAACGTTTCGTAAACGCACATTATTCTGACAAAAAAGCCATTTCACGGCTTTTAACAGCTGTCACCACCCTCTGTAAGTCAAGGCGGCACTGCCATGAAGTAAAAATGACCAACTGCCTTTGAAGTACGTTTTTTAGTACCCCGCTGTAACCGAATAATTACAGCAGGGTTACAGTTTTCAGAAATTCAACACACAGAGGTTGAAACTTTGAAAAGTTTTCAACACTCAAAACGCAGTTATTAGGTTTTTACACCTACTTTTTAACACTTTCAACAGAGTTTTCAACATTTTTGTTGTTTAAAACCTTGGTTTTCAACTGTCCAAAAATGTACTTGTAACCATTTTTTAACCATTTGACTGCATCTCCGTGAACATTCGTTCATCAATGCGCCTATTTTCGCCATAAACGCCGTAATTTCTGCCTTTGAGCCATTTGGTAAAAACAGTTAGTATATCCCCGTAAACAAAAATGGAGGTTCAATATTGTGAAAAATGTCGAGAAAAAAGTCTTAACAAGCTGTTTACAAATGGTATAAAATGTGTTATAATAATGACGTGGAAACACATGAATTTTTCGGGCGGTCAGCCGCCATAGAGGAGGAATATAAAATGGAAGACCGTATGCAGACCATACAATCCATCAAGAACAAAAAAGTCCAGATAGGCGTTATACCGGGGCATTACGCCACTAACCACTCCCACGTAAATTTCTATGTGGATATGACTTCTATAAAGACAAGCATGAAGATGGCGAAAGAAGCTGCCGTTGAACTTGCAAGCACTTACGCCAACACCCATATCGACACCATAATCTGCCTTGAGGGCACTGAAATTCTCGGCGGCTTCCTCGCAGACCAGCTGTCGCAGGCGGGCATCAACAAGGGCGAAGATATAAACCTCATCACCCCTGAACTGAATGCAGTTAACCAGATGATCTTCCGCGACAACACCCAGAAGAAGATCTGGGGAAAGCAGATACTTCTGCTTATATCCAGTGCTTCAACAGGCAAAAGTATCGGCAGAGCTGTTGACTGCTTGCAGTATTACAGCGGCAAGCTGGCGGCTATCGGCGCGATATTCTCGGCTATCGAAAAGTACGGCGACATCAGCGTACACGCGCTGTTCACCGATAAGGATCTCCCGCACTACGAGAACTACGCCGCAAATTCCTGCCCCATGTGCAAGAGCGGCAAGAAGATAGACGCGCTCATAAACAGTTTCGGTTACTCAAAACTTTAATAAAAATCAACTCCCAATTTTGATGTGTACAAAATGGCTGTTCTTTCGTAATTAGGATAAAAGCAAAGCGTCCGCAGTTCACTCACTGCGGACACTTTTTTGCTAAAAAATCGCGCCCACGACCTCCCGTGAGCGCGATCATTTTCGGTATATCGGCAAGCCCGAATGCCTGCCAACAATTATGCATTATGAATATGACTATCCCTAAAAAAAATGCTGTGAACAAAAGGATAATTGAGCGCCCCATATCTTTCACCCGTCTGCGTCGGGGAACTATACACAACCAGATTGGGATAAAAGCAAAGCGTCCGCAGTTCACTCACTGCGGACGCTTTTTTGCTAAAAAATCGCGCCCACGACCTCCCGTGAGCGCGATCATTTTCGGTATATCGGCAAGCCCTAATGCCTGCCAACAATTATGAATTATGCATTATGAATTATGAATTAATAAGCCTTTCCCCAGAGTACCATCTGCTTTGCAGGCTTGCCGCAGCATACGCAGACATCGCTGAGGTTCTCCTGCTCGAAAGGTATGCAGCGTGAGCCAACGCCTGTCAGCTCCTTTACCTTGTCCTCGCATTCCTCTTCGCCGCACCACATAGCCTTGATGAAGCCGTCGCCGTTTTCGTCCAGCGCCTTGATTATCTCATCGGTGGTCTTGCATGCGTAAGTCCTGCGCTCGCGGTTCTCAAGAGCCTTCTGATAAATGCCGTCGCGTACTGCTTCCAGCTTAGCATTTACTGTCTCAACAAGCTCGGTCAGAGGTGTGAATGTCTTTTCACGGTCGTGTCTTGTTACGATAACGCACTGACCGTTCTCAATGTCCTTAGGACCAAGCTCGATGCGGACAGGCACACCCTTCATCTCATACTCGGCAAACTTCCAGCCGGGCGACTGCTCACTGTCATCGAGCTTTACGCGGATACCTGCGGCTTTGAGCTGTTCGCAGACCTCCTGCGCCTTTTCAAGAACGCCTTCCTTGAACTGCTGTATAGGCACGATAACTGCCTGTATAGGCGCAACAGCAGGCGGCAGAACAAGTCCGTTGTCATCGCCGTGTGTCATTATTATAGCACCTATCAGTCGTGTGGTAACGCCCCACGAAGTCTGGTGAGGATAGTTCAGCTTGTTATCTCTGCCTGTGAACTGTATGTCGAACGCCCTTGCAAAGCCGTCACCGAAATAGTGTGAAGTGCCTGCCTGGAGCGCCTTGCCGTCGTGCATCAGCGCTTCGATAGCGTATGTAGCCTCAGCGCCCGCGAACTTGTCGCTGTCGGTCTTTCTGCCCTTTACAACAGGCATAGCCAGCTCTTTCTCGCAGAAATCAGCATAGCAGTTGAGCATGCGCTCAGTCTCTTCGATAGCCTCTTCTGCTGTTTCGTGAATGGTGTGACCCTCCTGCCAGAGGAATTCTCTCGAACGCAGGAAAGGACGGGTGGTCTTCTCCCATCTTACAACGCTTACCCACTGATTGTACAGCTTGGGCAGGTCGCGGTAGCTGTGTACGATGTTTGCATAATGCTCGCAGAACAGTGTTTCAGAGGTAGGTCTTACACACAGTCTGTCCTCCAGCTTCTCACTGCCGCCGTGTGTTACCCACGCAACTTCGGGCGCAAAGCCCTCAACGTGGTCTTTTTCCTTCTGCAAAAGGAGAACCCGTGACTTATGGACACTCACTTGCTTCAAATAAAAAGCCAACTTTGAAATTGGCTATTTTTCGGTCTTTGCCCTCACTTATGCAAGGGCGTTATTCTTATCACGCAGGGGCTTGTCGATCAGCTTGTAGTAGATATGAATGCTTCTGGGCTTGCCCTCACCCTCATATCTGTCAACGGTCACATATTCAAGCAGATCCATAGCCATTTGCCTTGTGAGTGTATCGACACCTGCATAGGACTTCAAACGGCGGATATACTCGTCCACATCGGCTTCGTCCTGAGCCATAGTCTCCGAGCGTTTCAGCAGTTCGTCAAGCTCAGCCTGCAAGGTTTCTTTCTCCTGCTGATAGTCTGCAAGCAGTTCAGCACAGGTCTTGTCAGGCAAATTTCCAAGCACTCTGTCCTCATAGATCTTGCGGATCAGCTTGCTGAGGTCATCAAGTCGCTTTTCGATCTCACGCTTACGCTTGCTGTCCTCAGCAGATTTCACGGCGATATTGCCACGTTTCCTTGCAAGATACTTTGCCCTTGCTTCACCGTCATTCATCACAAAGTCGATTTGTCGCTTAATATCCTGCAAGATAGCACCCTCAAGGACAGTACCCTTGATATTGTGAGAGGAACAATAGCTCTTACCGTAACGAACGTGCATACCGCAGCGATAGGAATACGGGCTTTTATTCTCAGGTGTCTTCTGCATTTTCATCTTAGCACCGCACTCATCGCAGTAGCACAGCCCCGACAGGGAGTGCGTGACACGCTCCGTTGTGCATCTGCCACGGCTCACAGAAGCATTGACCTCCTGCACCTTGTCCCACAGTTCACGGCTAATGATAGGTTCGTGATTATTCTCAACGATAACCCATTCGGACTGATCCTTGCGAATGATCTTGTGGTTTTTATAACTAACCGTGGTTTCCTTCATCTGAGCAAGGTTTCCGATATAGATCGGATTGACAAGCAGGCGCTTGACCGTCTGAGCCTGCCACAAATGCCTTGAATAGATCGGAACGGGCTTGCCGAGCTTTTCATAACGATAATCAAGCGGCGGAAGAATATGCTCCTGATTGAGAACATCTGCAATCGACTTATGCCCCATACCGCTTGCTCTCATTTCAAAGATACGGCGGACAACGGCTGCCGCTTCGGGATCGATCTGAGGAGTGTAATTCTCATCATCACCCTTAACATAGCCGTAGGAGCTTGCAGTAGTCATATACTTTCCGGCTCTTGCGTTACTCTGAAAAACGGTTCTCAGCTTTTTGGACGTGTTGGCAGCGTGCCATTCATTGAAAACATTCATTATCGGAAGCATATCCATAGACGCACTGTCCGAATTGAGCGTATCAATGTTGTCGGTCAGAGCAATGAAGCGGATATTATACATCGGAAAAATGTGGTCCACATATTGACCTACCATGATATAGTTACGTCCGAAACGGCTCATATCCTTACAGAGTATCAGGTTAATGTTTCCTGCTTTTGCATCATCGAGCAATCTCTGCACACCCGGTCTGTCGAATGTCAATACCCCAAATGGAAACGCTTCTTCAAAAAATCACTTATACAAATTATTGCTATCATTCATCGGTTCATCAAGCAGTTTGTAATGAATGTAAATATCCCTCGGTGCGGTGGGGGAAACATAGCGGTCAACCTTGACATACTCGATAAGTTCGTTGCACATCTCACGGGTAAGGACTTCCGCATTCTCAAAACTTTTCAAGCGGCGGATAAACTCGTCAATATCGGTGCTGTCCTGCTTAACGGCTTCAATGTTCTGCCTGAGCGTATCAAGTTCCGAGGTCAGCTTTTTCTTTTCCTGCTGATAGTCATTCAGGAGAGAAATGCACATCTCCTCGGGAACTCTGCCCATGACCTTATCCTCGTATGTTGCGTGTATCAGCCTGTCTAATTCAGTCAGGCGGCGTTCTGATGCACGAAGTCGCTTTGTATCGGCAGCAGTCTGCTTTGCCTGCTGTCCTGTCTTGTGTGCGAGAAATATCTGCCTGGCTTTCTCCTCGTCAACTGTAAGACTGATCTTGGAGCGAATGTCACGCAGAACGATTTCTTCAATGGTTGCAAGAGGAATATGGTGCGACGTGCAATATCCCTTACCTGCACGAGCGTACAATCCGCAGACATACGCCTTCTTGTTGGTACGACCATTTTTCTTCATCTTGTTGCCGCAGTCGGCACAGTAGCAAAAGCCCGACCGTGGATTCATAACACCGTTACTGCACGTTTTTCCTCTGCTGACGGACTGCCCCAGTTCAGCACACTTATCCCACAACTCCTGCGATACGATAGGCTCATGTGTGTCCTCTGCTATCACCCACTCAGACGGGTCTTTCTTGATCTCCTTATGATTCTTGTGAGATACTGTTGTTTTTTTCATCTGAACCAGTTTCCCCGTATAAACAGGGTTCTGTATCAGCGTTTTTGCAACACAGCTATCCCAGACTTTTAGGGTGAATTTCGGGTTTTCTCTGCCCAGCTTGTGATAACGATATTCCGACGGAGTGAGGACACCCTCTGCGTTCATCACCTTTGCAATGCTGTTGTACGGCATTCCTGTCGCCCTCATTTCAAAGATACGTCGGACTATCTCGGCAGCTTCGGGGTCTATCACAAGCGTGTGATTGGGCGTGTCGGAACGGATATACCCATATGGAGCAAACGAACCCATGTAGTTTCCTGCCTTTGCATTTGCAAGAAATACCGCCCTGATTTTCTTGCTTGTAGAACTGCTGTGCCATTCGTTGAAAAGGTTGACTATCGGCATCATCTCCAAAGCGGCACTGTCACGGTCAGCCGTATCAACACCGTCATTCAGAGCAATAAAGCGGATATTGTTCATCGGAAAAATATAATCAATATATCTGCCAACC